>CAMVBT010000073.1 GCA_947165805.1 uncultured Clostridia bacterium | reverse complement strand
TCATTTTGCCATAGGGGGCTTTTTTGTGCTGTACGCACAAAATGGTGCAGTTCAATAGTTTCGGGAGTATTTTTATTTCTTTCTCTTATCAAGCTTCGCCGCAAACCTCATTCCGACGAACTGCAGGACCTGTACGAGCGCGACAAGTATCACCACGGTGATTATCATTATCTGCGTGTCGTAGCGGTAATATCCGTAGCGTATTGCGATGTCACCGAGTCCGCCTCCGCCGATCACGCCGGCCATTGCGGAATATCCGAGGACTGTTCCCATGGAGATAGTAACGCCGACAAGAAGTGAGATTCTCGCTTCACCGAGCAGAACTTTCATTATGATCTGACGGTCGGTAGCTCCCATGCTCTGCGCGGCTTCGATAACGCCGTGATCGACTTCTTTGAGTGAGGATTCCACCATTCTTCCGATGAACGGAGCCGCCGCTAAAGTGAGCGGAACTATCGTTGCCTCGGGACCGTAGCTCTTGCCGACGATAAAGCGCGTCAGCGGGATTATAAGTATGAGCAGTATCAGAAACGGTACGCTTCGAAGTATGTTCGTAAGTACATCAAGTATGCGGTAAAGCACGGGACGGGGATGTATGCCGTCCTTGCCGCTGACCGCGAGAAGGACACCGAGCGGAAGTCCGAGCGCGTAACCGGCAGCCGTGGAGATCAGCACCATAAACAGCGTGTCGCGTATACCTTCCAAGAGCATCTCAACTGTTTTCGGGTCGATGTTCATGACGCGAGCACCTCCTTTTCTTCCGTTTCTTCGTTTTCATCATTATCGTCCTGTATGAGCAGCAGACGCTTCGCCGCCTTTGTTTTCGGGTGAGCGAAAAGCTCTTTGACCGTGTTCATCTCAACGAGTTCGCCGTCTTCGAGAACAGCGACTCTGTCGCATATTTCCTGTACAACGGTCATGGCGTGTGTGATAATAATAACGGTGATGCCGTATCTGCGGTTGATGTCGCGCAGGAGCGCGAGTATCTGTCTGGTCGTCTGCGGATCGAGTGCACTTGTCGCTTCGTCACAGAGCAACAGTGCAGGGTCGGAAGCAAGTACGCGGGCGATAGCCACTCTCTGCTTCTGTCCGCCCGAAAGCTGCGACGGAAACGCGAGTGCCTTGTCGGGTATGCCTACGGCTTCGAGATATTCGCGGGCTTTTTCACGCGCTTCTTTTTTCTTCACTCCGGCTATTTCGAGCGGAAGCGCAACATTATCGAGAACATTTCTCTGCATGAGCAGATTGAAATGCTGGAATATCATACCGATGTTCCGGCGTTCCTCGCGGAGCTCTTTCTGCGACAATTCATTGATGTTTTTATCTCTGATGTAAACGCATCCCGAGGTCGGTTCTTCGAGTCTGTTTATGCAGCGCACGAGTGTGCTTTTGCCCGCGCCGGAAAGCCCGATTATACCGAAGATCTCGCCTTCCTGCACCTCAAACGAGATGTCGGACAGCGCGGAAACGCTTCCGCTTTCTGAGATATAGTCTTTGCAGAGATGTTCGGCTCTGAGGAAAGCAGCCATAGCATCAGATCCTTTCATTATCCAAAACAGGCGGAAATAATATCCGCCTGTTTATGTTTTGGAGAGATTCTATAAAGAGAAGTTTTGTTTTATCTTATTCTGTGAACGGAATTACAGCGCCGTCATACTTGTTGTTAATGAAGTCACGGATAGCGTCGGACTTGAGAACTTCTACAAGAGCCTTGATGCCTTCGTTGTTCTCGTTGCCTTCTTTGACTGCGATGATGTTCACATAAGTCTTGGCAGCCTCGGAGTCGGACTTCTCATAAGCTATACTGTCCTTGCCTACCGAGAAGCCTGCTTCAAGAGCGTAGTTGCCGTTGAGTACGACGAAAGCGACTTCGTCCTTTACTCTCGGAACCTGTGCTGCTTCAAGTTCCTGGATCTTTATGTTCTTCGGGTTGCTCTCTATGTCGAGAACTGTTGCTGTAAGGCCAGCGCCTTCTTTGAGTGTGATGATGCCGTTAGCCTGGAGGAGAAGGAGTGCGCGTGCTTCGTTTGTTGTATCGTTCGGAACTGCGATAGTGTCGCCGTCTGCGAGCTCGTCAAGGCTCTTCTTTGTGCCGGGGTAGATACCGAAGGGCTCATAGTGGATGCCGCCTGCGTTTACAAGGTGTGTACCCTGCTCATCGTTGAAGCTGTTGAGGTAAGGAATGTGCTGGAAGTAGTTAGCATCAAAGTCGCCGGCTTCTACAACAAGGTTCGGCTGTACATAGTCTTCAAACTCTGTTACTTCAAGAGTCCAGCCCTGTTTCGCGAGGATCTTGGAAGCTTCTGCGAGTATCTCTGCGTGCGGGATTATTGTAGCGGCTACCTTGATAGTACCCTTGGATTCAGCGGGAGCAGCGTCTGTCTGTGTGGCTGTTGTTACGGCTGCTGCGGCAGCTACCACACCGCCCTCAACAACAAGGCTGTTCTCGTAATCAAGGCCGTAGGTGTCAACGAGTGTAGCTTCGTAATCCTTGTGGAAGAAGTTCTCGTTGCCAAGCGCCTTTATCTCATCGTTGAGCCAGTTGAGGAGAGTTTCGTTGCCCTTGGATACTGCGGGAGCTATAGTGTCCTGCGAACCGAGCTCGGGGATGCCGACTGTGTAGCCCTTGTTCTGGAGTGCGAACGCGATAACTTCTGTGTTGTCGTTAGCCCATGCAACGCCGTTGCCGTTTTCGATAGCGTTCTTTGCGTTTGCGTAAGTATCATACTTCTGGAGCTTTATCTCGGGGTTGTTTGCGGCAAGGTAAGTTTCGGCTGTTGTACCGGAAATTACGATCACCTGATCGTCTGCGCCGATCTGATCGAGACTTGTTATAACGCGGCTGTCGGGAGATACAACGCCGAGGGCTACGTTCATGTAAGGAAGCGCGAAGTCGACCTTCTGTGCGCGTTCTTCGGTAACCGTGAAGTTAGCGAGAACTATATCTACTTTGCCTGTTTCGAGGTATTCAACACGGCTCGCGGCCTCTGTCGAAACGTAGTTGATCTTGACGCCGAGGTCCTTGCCTATGCGCTCTGCGAAGTAAACGTCATAGCCCTGATATTCGCCGTTCTCGTCAACATAACCGAAGGGGTTCTTGTCGGAGAATACACCGATGTTCACAGTGCCGCTCGACTTTATCTCGTCAAGTGTGCGGTAAACTACCTTTGCAGATGTGTTCGCTTCTGTGGCTTTTGTATCTGTTGTGCCCGCATTGTTTGCGGAAGCGGCGGTCGAGCATCCTGCGATGCCTGCAAGTCCGAGGGTGAGCAGTAAGCCTGCTGCGATTGCTTTTAATCTTGTTTTCATAATGATCTTCCTTTCTTGTTTCTGTCTTTATATATATCTTTTGTTCCTCTTTGCGGGAACAATGACAGCATTGATGTTTTTTGTGTCATGCTCTGACACTTTCGTATGTGAATGTGTTGAGAAACTGCCGTGCGCGCTCCGTATCGGGGTTTGTGAAGAAGCGCTCTGGCGGGTTCTCTTCGATTATTTTTCCGCCGTCTATCATGATGACGCGGTCGGCTATCGCGCGTGCGAACTGCATTTCGTGAGTTACTATCATCATCGTTTTGCCCTGCTTCGCAAGGTCGAGAATGACTTCGAGCACCTCTCTGACCATTTCGGGGTCGAGCGCCGCGGTCACCTCGTCAAAGAGCAGGAGCTCGGGGTGCATTATCAGCGATCTGACAATTGCGGCACGCTGTTTCTGTCCGCCGGACAGCTCACGCGGATAGCTTTTTTCCTTGTCGAAAAGTCCCACTCGCTTTAAAAGTTCTCTCGCTTCATCTCTTACCTGTGCTTTATCGCGCTTCTGCACCTTGCACGGCGCGAGCGTGATATTGTCAAGCACGGTCAGATGCGGGAACAGATCGTAGCTCTGGAACACCATTCCGACTTTTGAGTTGTGTTTTCCGCCGGTGAGGATATTTTCGCCGTCGATAAGTATTTCGCCGCCCTGAATATCCTCAAGGGCGTTGATACATCGTAAAAGCGTGCTCTTGCCGCAGCCGGAGGGACCGAGTATCACAACGACCTCGCCCTTTTTTACGGTAAGGCTTATATCGTCAAGAACGGTGCTGTCGCCGAAACGCTTTATTAAATTGTTGACTTTCAGCAGTTCCGGCATTTTGCTCATCTCCATTCTTTTATGACCATTTCTTTTCTAACTTTCTTGCCGCTATGCTAAGTACAAAGCATACTGCAAAGTATAATGCAAATACGAACAGGTAAACTCCGAACGCCGCGTTCGGCGCAGACATCCGGTTCGCTTCGATTATCTGCTGCGCGACCTTGAGGACTTCCACAACGCCTATCATAAGCACGAGGGACGTTGTTTTAACCATTCGGGTTATAAGGTTTATCGAAAGCGGTATCAGCCGCCTTACGCACTGTGGGATAACTATATAAATCTTCGTTTGCAGCGGCGTAAATCCGAGCGACTGAGCACTCTCATACTGGTGCTGAGGTATCGCGTTCAGCGCGCCGCGAACGAGATCGCTCATTTCCGCCGCTCCCCACATCGAGAAAACGATCACCGCCGAAACTTCTCCGGATAAGTCCCAGCCCCACACCTTCGTTGTTCCAAAGAACACGAGGAACAGGAGAACGAGTTGCGGCATTATACGGACGAAATCGAGATAAACCCGTAGTATCGCTTTTATTACGGGGTTTCTGCCCGCCATGAGTATTCCGAGGATTATGCCTATCGGTATGCTTATCGCGACTGCAATAAGGCTGATTTCAAGCGCCGTGCCGAGGCCGCCGAGAAGACGTATCAGGTTCTTACCCTTGAAAATGACTTCAATTCCCCACATTCACGACACCTTCTTTTATTGTGGTCTTACGTTCTTTTCGGCTTGCCGCGTTTTTCCTGATGCTTTGCCTGACACCGGGAGTCCCGAGCTTATGCTCGAGATATGTTCCGAGAAGCGACACGGGAAGCAGTATTATCAGATAGAACACAACGAGAAGGAACAAGCTTTCCGTCGTGTTGTAGTAGAGTCCTATAAGGTCCTTCGCCGTGAACATCAGATCCATTAAGCTTACCGCCGAGAACACACTCGTTTCTTTCAGCAGGAATATCACGTTCGCCACAAACGGCGGTATGCTCGTCGATAAAGCCTGAGGAAGTATCACATATATGAATGTCTGGAGCTTATTCAGTCCGAGGGTGAACGCGCTTTCGGAATGTACCTTGTCAACGGCTTCAAGTCCGCTGCGGAACGTTTCCGCCATGTAGCTTCCGCCGAGGAACGCGAGCCCGACTACTCCGCACACCGCGGGGTCTGTCTTTATCCCTATCTTCGGAAGTCCGTAGTAGATGAAGAAAAGCTGGATAAGAAGCGGCGTGTTGCGGCTCAGTTCTATGTATATCCGCACGATCTGTCTTGCCACGGGTATTTTATAGAACTGCACCAGCGAGCATATCAGACCTATCACTATCGACAGCCCTATACCCGCAAGCCCGAGCCAGACTGTCAGCAGCGCGGCATTACCGAACAGCGGTAAATATTCATTCAAAACTTCTGCGTTCATAATAACCTACAATTCATACTGGAATAATATGTATTGCTGCTATGTGTCTATAATACACCAAAACGGTAGGTTTGTCAATACCCTTTTTTCGACTTTGGAGCTTTTCACAAACCTTGTCCCCAATTGTAAAATATTTTATGCACATATCATAGTTGTGCGGTAGGATTAGTGCTTGTTATTATATATAGTACATTGGTTCTCCGTTACCGCTCGTTGACAGCTTATCATACTTGTCGGCTATATCGCGGAGAGTCACATTTTTGGTGAAGCTCTGGAGGTATTCGGTCATCCTGTTCCAGAGACATTCCGACAGAGCGCCCGCGATAAGCGAATCCTCCTTATTGTCGAAGGACACCTCGCCGAGCACATTGCGGTCAAGCGCGTTTATCACTTCATAAAGCGTGATCTTTTCAGCCGGACGGGTGAGAGTATATCCGCCCTTTGCGCCCTTGACGCTTCGTATGATGTTCGCCTGCCTGAGCTGCGGGAGTATCTGTTCAAGGTATTTGGCCGAAATATGCTGTCTTGCGGAGATATTTATAACGGTAACAACGCTGTTGCCCGAATATACGCATATATCCACAAGCGAGATGAGCCCGCATTCGACTTTTGATGAGATCTTCATATTTTCAGTCCTTTCCGTATTCCTACTATTTTGATAAGTATAACACATTTTTCACCCTTTTTTCAATTGTCGGAATAGATAAAATTTTGTATATCCTACTATTTCTATATGTAATATATGTAGAAATGTTCTAATTCCTATTGACTCGGTATGAAAAACGCTGTATAATGTTGGAAAGCAATTAAAAAGCACTATATGCAGTTTAATAGGATTATTTGTTCAGTCTCCCCGCCGGAGGCGGGGGAGACTGAACGGTCAGACTTTATTTGATTGGATTGCAAACAGTGATCAAAAAGCGGTGATACAATGGAATTCAATACAAGCTTACTTCACGGAAGAACTGCGAAGAACGACTTCGGCGCAACGCAGATACCTATATATCAGGTGAGCGCGTTCTCTCACGACAGCGCGGAAACGCTTGAAAAGGTGTTCAGCAACCGCGCACCCGGGTTCTCGTACTCGCGTATCGGGAATCCCACCGTTGACGCGTTCGAAAAGCGGATCGCCGCTCTTGAGGGCGGTGTCGGCGCGGCGGCCTGTTCGTCCGGCATGGCGGCAGTCACAATGGCACTTCTGAACATCCTTCAGACGGGCGACGAGGTGATAACCGGAGCGGGACTTTTCGGCGGAACGATAGATCTGTTCGGTGATCTCGCGGGGTTCGGCATAACAGCGAAATTTGCCGATACCGTGACCGCGAAAAGCGTCGAAGCGCTGATAACGGATAAGACAAAGGCGGTTTTCGCAGAGCTTATCGGCAACCCGAAGCTCGATGTTGTTGATATAAAAAGCGTTTCGGAGGTCTGTCACAAGCATGGCATACCACTTATAATAGACAGCACGACCGCAACGCCGTATCTGATACATCCGCTCGAATACGGCGCGGATATCGTGGTACACTCGACCTCGAAATACATCAACGGCGGTGGAAACTCGATAAGCGGCGTCATCATCGACAGCGGAAAGTTCAGATTCGACAGCGGGAAATTTCCGAACTTTGACAGCTTCCGCATATTCGGAAAATTCGCCTATCTCGCGAAGCTCCGCAACGGTCTCTGGCGCAACGTCGGCGCGTGTGTATCGCCGTTCAATGCGTATATGAACTCGGTGGGTATCGAAACGCTCGGACTGCGCATGGAGCGGATATGTCAGAACGCGAAAGCTCTTGCGGAGTTTCTTGAAACCAAAGACGGCGTGACAGTCAACTACCCCGCGCTTGAATCAAGCCCGTATCACTCGCTCGTTCAGTCGCAGTTCGGCGGCAAGGGCGGCGGGATACTCACGATAAGAGCCGGCAGCAAGGAAAAGGCGTTCAGGCTGATAAACAGCCTTAAATACGCGCTGATAGCCACGAACATAGGCGACCTGCGCACTCTCGTTATCCACCCCGCGAGCACGATATATCTGCACTCGGACGAAAAGCGCCGCGAACAGGCAGGTGTGTACGACGATACGATCAGAGTAAGCATCGGAATCGAGGATATAAACGATCTTATCGCGGATTTCGACAACGCGATAACCGCATAAAATCTATCGGCGTCGAAAAACTCTCGCTGAAACCAAAAATAAAAAATACTCCGCTATAGGCGGAACAAAAAAGGAGACATTACCATGGCTGAATTCAACATCACGGACAGCGTTGACATCACAGATGTGAACTGCCCGATAACATTCGTAAAAACGAAGGTCGCGCTTGAGGAGCTCGACGACGGCGACATTCTCGAAGTCCGTCTCAACGACGGCGAGCCTGTTCAGAACGTGCCGCGCAGCTTGAAGGAAGAAGGGCACAAAGTGCTTGAACTGACGCAGAACGACGACGGCACATACCGCCTGATCGTTCAGAAAGTGGGCGATTGAATGGCTGAACGTATAACGACTGCCGATTTCAACGGAAAAGTCCTGAACGCGGATATTCCCGTTCTCGTGGATTTCTATTCCGACACCTGCGTGCCGTGCAAGATGCTCTCGCCCGTGCTTTCACAGCTCGAAACCGAGCTTGACGGTAAGCTTCACATCTACAAAGTGAACGTCGGTTACGAGCAGGAGCTTGTGGACAAGTACGAGGTTCAGGCGTCCCCGACACTGATCTTTTTCAAGGGCGGCGAGGAAGTTTCACGGCTTCGCGGAATGACGCAGAAAGCAAAAATAATCGAAGAATTTGAGAAGCTATGAAAATCGCAGTCCCGAAGCGGTCAAAGGCGATTCGGAAAGCCCCCTAAAGACAAAGCGACAATTAATAATAAAAGGAGAACAACTATATGAAGATCACAGTAGCAGGCAAGATCAAGGAATACGATGACGGAATCACCGTCGCAAAGCTCGTTGAGCTTGAAAACGTCGAGACTCCCGAGTACGTTACCGTAACAGTAAACGACGAGTTCGTTGAGAGCCACGATTTCGCGAACACAACTATCAAGGACGGCGACACAGTTGAGTTCTTATATTTCATGGGCGGAGGGCAGGCATAATGGCATTCACAAACGAACAGTTAGAGCGGTACTCCCGCCATATTATACTAAAGGAAGTCGGCGCAAAGGGACAGAAGAAGCTCTCACAGGCGAAGGTGCTCATCATCGGCGCGGGTGGTCTGGGAGCTCCGGCGGCATTGTATCTCGCGGCGGCGGGTGTCGGAACTATCGGTATAGTTGACGCGGACGAGGTTGATCTTTCCAACCTCCAGCGTCAGGTCATCCACACAACACCCGACATTGGCAAGCCGAAGGTGCAGTCCGCCAAGGAGACCATGGAAGCGATAAATCCTGATGTCACCGTCAACACATATCACACGTTCGTGACAAGCGAGAACGTTCTCGATCTCATCAAGGACTATGATTTCATACTCGACGGAACGGACAATTTCCCCGCGAAATTTCTGATAAACGATGCGTGTGTAATGGCGAAGAAGCCGTTCTCTCACGCAGGTATAATACGCTTCAAGGGACAGCTTATGACCTACGTTCCGGGACAGGGACCCTGCTACCGCTGCGTATTCAAGAACCCGCCCCCGAAGGACGCAGTTCCGACATGTAAGCAGGCGGGCGTTATCGGCGCAATGGGCGGAGTTATCGGCAGCCTGCAGGCTATGGAAGCAGTTAAGTACATCGTCGGCGCGGGCGACCTGCTCACAGGTTATCTGCTGACGTTCGACGCACTGAAAATGGAGTGGCACAAGGTAAAACTCCCGCCGGACACAAGCAAGTGCGCTGTCTGCGGAGAACATCCCACGATCACTGAGCTCGTCGATTATGAGCAGGCAGAATGTGACATGAAGAAATAATCGGAGAAAGCTATGATAAAACTGAAAAAAAGCGATTATGAAAAAATACTCACTCACGCAAAAAAAGAAGCCCCTGTCGAGGCTTGCGGACTTATTGCGGGGTACATTGAGGACGATAACAAGATAATCGAAAAGGTGTATATCCTCACGAATGTGGATCACGCGGAGGAACACTTCACCCTCGACCCGAAAGAGCAGCTCACCGCGATAAAGGAT
>CAMVBT010000072.1 GCA_947165805.1 uncultured Clostridia bacterium | reverse complement strand
GTTTTGCCGCAGGTGCAGTCATAAAGACCGGTGCAGTTGGCGCAGCAGAAGCTGCCGAGTTTTACGCCGTGTTCATCCTTTGCACAGGCAACGACCTTGCTCAGATCCAGATACGGGCAGTACACACAGCAGTCGCACTTGCCGTTTTCCGTCGAGGTGTGCGGTTTTTTGCAATATTCACAGACGGTACTGTCTTCGGCGAACACAGCAAAACCGACGGTCAGCGTTGCAAGCAGCATCAGCGCGGCAAGCAGAACGGATAATGTTTTTTTCATATAGATAGCCTCCTTTAAGACTTTTCAGCGATTTCATTATAAAGGATGAATCGTCAAATGTCAATAGTCGATTTATCAACAGTTTGTTAAAAAATAGGTAAATGTGACAAAAATTTGCCGTCTGTCGCTGCGGCCCGCCTGTCCGGGATTTGCATTCTTTGGAAAACTGTGGTATAATAAAAAAGTGTTTGTAACAATCCCTTCCTTGCCTCCCCGGCGGAGAGTCTCAAACAAAGGATGTTTATTTATGAAATACAATCAAAGAATCATTGCTTTTTGCCTGTCGTTGGTACTGTTTTTCGGTATTTGCGCCGCGGCGCCGTTTTCGGTTTCGGCTGCGTCACAAACGCCGCAGGTCCTGTTTGACCTGATGGCAAAGTTTCCCCACAAAGCCTATTGGAACCACGTCGGCTCGCCTGTCAACAACCCCGACGGCGTCACCGACACCCCCTGCCCCAGCCATGTCGGCTGCAGTTGGCAGGAGGGCGGATGTACCTGCAACTCGTTTTTGCAGGCGATCCAGTGCAAGGGCTTTGCCTTTAAAGCCGCCTACGATCTTGTCGGCAGCAATCCGCGCGAATGGGAACAGCGCGACACACTGGACGCGGGCAAGCTGCGTGTGGGCGACATCATCCGCTACCGCTCCAACCGCCATTCGCTGTGTGTGACCGGCGTCAACGGCAACCGCATCAGCTTTGTGGACGCCAACTGGTATCCGATGTGCCAGATCCGCTGGGACAGCATGGATCTCGACGAGATGCCGGGCTTTTCCTATGTGCTGCACGACCCGAAGAACAATTTGAAAAACCCGAATCTGGAGTTTTACACCTCCATGACGCAGGACACCGCGGGCTTTTTGCAGTCGCATGTGGAAAACAAGGAGAGCTGGACCACCACGGACGTGATGAATCTGCGCAAAAAGGCCACCACCGAATCGGCGGTTGTCACCCAGCTTCCGGTCGGCATCAGCTTTGTTGTCAGCGAAAAAAAGCAAAACGGCGGCTACCTTTGGGGCAAAACGACCTACGGCTCCGACACAGGCTGGGTCGCGCTCGACCATTGCACCTATGCACGCGGCAGTGTGAACGCGCCGCAGTTCAAATGGTTCAGCGACGTGCGTCCGGTCAACACGACCTTCAAGCTGTTCTGGTCGGCCGTGCAGGGCGCGGACTATTATAAAGTTTTTCTCTACGACGCGGACGACAAGGTTGCCGCAAAAGCAAAAACCGGCGACACCGACCATTTTAATGGTTCCATTATATACCTCCGGCAATGTACTTGTTTCGGTCGGAATCAAAAAGTGCGCAGCTCATTCGAGCCGCGTACCCGTAAATGATACAAAGCCCGAATTTGCTGCCACACAAAATGAATCCAACCTACGTTTAACAATAGACTGAAAGAGCCTGTACATTTACCGATAGGTATTGTACAGCCTTTTGTTAAACGTATTCATTTTATGTGGCACTTTTATTATATCATATACACTCGATCAATGCAAGATATAAATTTTAAATTTTTTTCAAAAAACAATTGAAAAATTCCTTAAAATATAGTATAATATATATGTATGTGTATACATACCGAAAAACGTATGAAAGGAACTGTATTATGCCGCAGGAGTTTTCGGTAACGCTCGACCGTATAATCCGGGAAAACGAGCTTGAAATGATCTATTGCCCCAAAAAGCCCGAGGAGATAACCGTCTGCAGCAGCGACGTGAACCGCCCAGGTCTCCAGCTCGGCGGGTTCTACGAATATTTTGACAGCACGCGTATCCAGATACTCGGAAAGTCCGAGTACGCGTTCATGGATCAGAGAACGGAGGAGGAGCGCCGCAGCTCGTTCGAGACGCTGTTCTCGAAAAAGCCCCCGGCAGTCGTAATAGCGCGCGGACTTGATCCGTTCCCGGAGATAGTCCCGCTCGGCGAGAAGTATGAGGTTTCCGTTCTGCGCAGCCATGACAGCACTTCGGCGTTCATGGCAAAGCTGATAGCCTTCCTGAACCTTAACCTCGCGCCCCGTATCACCAGACACGGCGTACTTATCGAGATATACGGCGAGGGCGTTCTTATACTCGGTGACAGCGGCGTCGGCAAGAGCGAGACCGCGATAGAGCTTGTAAAGCGCGGCCACAGACTTGTTGCGGATGACGCGGTGGAGATACGCAAGACCTCGAACATAACGCTCGTCGGCAGTTCGCCCGACAACATAAGGCACTTCCTTGAGCTCCGCGGCATAGGTATAATCAACGTCCGCCAGCTCTTCGGTATGGGTGCCGTAAAGGTAGCGGAGAAAATTGACATGGTGGTCGAGATAGAGCCGTGGAATCCCGAAAAGATATACGACCGCATGGGTATGGACAATCACTATATGTCGATACTCGGCGTCAAGGTGCCGTATCTGACTATCCCCGTAAAGCCCGGAAGAAACCTTGCCGTTATCCTTGAGGTAGCAGCGATGAACAACAGACAGAAGAAAATGGGCTACAACGCGGCGCAGGACCTCCTCGACAATCTGGGGCTCAGCATGGAAGGCGCGGACACCGTAACAAAATATGATGTGTAAACAATAAAAACAGAACGGAACAAAAGAATTGGAAAAAACAGAAAAGATCGAGTTCGTGGCGGATATGCACACGCATACCATAGCCTCGACGCACGCGTACAGCACTATCACCGAGAACGCGGAGTGGGCTTCGGAGCACGGGATAAAGTATCTCGGAATGACCGACCACGGCATAAAAATGCAGGACGCTCCGGACTATCTGAAAGGCGTCAGGATATTCAGGGGAATAGAAGCAAATATACTCGGCACAGACGGCAGTCTGGACATTCCGGACTACGATTTGCAGTTATATGACACGCTTGAATGGGTGAATGTCTCGTTCCATGTGCAGACGTTCAGACCGTCCGTAAGATCGGAACATACTAAAGCGTTCCTGAATGTGCTTAAAAACCCGTATGTCGATGTGATATGCCATTCGGAATCCCCGAAGTACGATTATGACTTCGACGAGGTGACAAAAGCCTGCGCGGCTTACGGCCGCCTGATAGAGGTGAACGAGTGCAGGCTGGAGCGCGGAGGCGTATCGGCTGAAAGATACAAGGCTATCCTTGACTGCTGCGTAAAGCACGGCACACGCATCATAGTCAATTCCGACGCGCACTTCTATACTCACATCGGACAGTTCCCGCTTGCGGAAAAGCTGCTCATAGAAACGGGATTTCCGGCGGAACTCATAGTCAATTCTTCCGAGGAAAGGTTCCTCGGCTACATAAAAGAACGAAACGACAGAATATGAAAGGAAAGAAAGTTATGTACAACATAGGCATAGACCTCGGAGGAACAAACATCAAGGTAGGCGTAGTTGACGAGAACTACAACATAATCGGAAAATCGAACATAAAGACAAATCTGCCCCGTCCGGGTGAGGAGATAGCGGAAAGCATCGCCGAGGGCGTAAGACAGGCCTGTGAAGCCGCTGGTATACAGCTCTCCGACGTAAACAGCGTAGGCATAGGCACTCCCGGCACGGCAAACAGAAACACGGGAGTTGTGCTCCATTCCAATAAGCTCGGCTTCGATAATTTTCCACTCGGCGAGATACTGAGCAAGAAGCTCGGAACGCACATCTATGTCGAGAACGACGCTAACGCCGCTGCATTCGGCGAAGTCGTGAACGGCGCCGGCAAGGGTTATAAGAATGTTGTCGTGATTACGCTCGGCACGGGCGTCGGAGGCGGCATAATCATCGACGGCAAGATATACACGGGCTTCAATTTCTGCGGCGGTGAGGTCGGTCACACGGTCATCGAGTATAACGGAAGACCGTGCTCCTGCGGCAGAAAGGGCTGTTTCGAGGCGTATTCTTCCGCAACAGCGCTCATAAACTTCACAAAAGAAGCCATGCAGGAGGATAAGGATACAAAGATGTGGGAGCTCGCGGGGGGCAGTCTGGACGGCGTTGACGGAAAGACCGCATTTGACGGCTTCCGAGCGGGTGACAAGACCGCTACCGACGTAGTGAACAAGTATATAAACTATCTCGGCTGCGGACTAACAAATATGGTGAACATCTTCCAGCCCGAAGTGCTTCTTATCGGCGGCGGCATCTGCAAGGAAGGAAAGAACCTTACCGACCCGCTGATAAAGTACATTGCGGAGGAGTGCTACTGCATAGACCCGAACAGCTCGACAAAGCTCGATATCTGCAAGCTCGGCAATGACGCGGGAATAATAGGAGCCGCTTATCTATATACTTTACAGTAAGAGAATACAGATAGTGGGGGCTTCGTTGTGGAACACGGTATTATAGCTGAGATCGCCGGAAAATACGGCGCGAAGATACTGTATAACGAGAAGATAGCGGGTCATACGTCGTTCAATATCGGCGGCGTATGTGATGTCGTTGTCATGCCGTCTTCGGCAGACTGTATCCGTGAAATGGTCTCAGCGTGCAGGGAAAACGGCATAAAATACTATATTTTCGGTCGATGCACGAATGTTCTCATATCGGACAGCGGGCTACGCGGTGTGGTTATACTGATAGGAAACGACTATTCAGCCGTGAAAAGGGAAGGCGACTGCCTTGTCTGCGAATCGGGCGCACCGCTCGTAAAGGTCTGCAACGCTGCTAAAGAAGCCGGTCTCACAGGTCTTGAGTTCGCTTACGGCATACCGGGCTCGGTAGGCGGCGCTCTGTATATGAATGCCGGAGCCTACGGCGGCGAGATGAAAGATGTCGTTTCATACTGTGAGTACCTCGACAGTGACGGTTCGGTAAAACGCATGGAAGCTGCTGAAATGTGCCTTTCCTACCGTCACAGTGTATTCACCGGTTCGGACAAGGTGATATTGTCGGTGTGCTTCAGACTTTCCGGGGGCGACAGCGAGGCGATAGCCGCGAAAATGTCAGAGACCATGCAGAAACGCCGTGATAAGCAGCCTCTCGAGTATCCGAGCGCCGGGAGTACATTCAAGCGCCCGGAGGGCTATTTCGCCGCGAAGCTTATCGAAGACAGCGGACTCAAGGGCTATACGCGCGGCGGAGCACAGGTCAGCGAAAAGCACAGCGGTTTTGTGATAAACCGCGGCGGCGCCACCTGCAAGGACGTATGTGATATTATCAGTGACATACAGGCGAAGGTGCTCGCAGATTCGGGCGTGAAGCTGGAGTGCGAGCTCATTAAAGTGGAGTAGTCAGCAAATGGAGTTTGTTATAGTTACCGGTATATCCGGCTCCGGAAAATCCAGCGCGGTAAAGGTGCTTGAGGACATCGGATATTTCTGCATAGACAATATGCCGCCGCAGCTGATACCGAAGTTCGCGGATCTGTGCGGTGAGAACTCGTCGATAAAGAAAGTGGCTGTCGTCGTGGATATACGCGGCGGTGAGCTTTTTCTGCAATTCTGGCAGAATGTCACGGAAATGCGGGAGAACGGGCTGAATGTAAAGATACTTTTCATCTATGCCGATAAAGACGTTGTCAAGCGCCGGTACAAGGAAACGCGCAGAAAGCATCCGCTGTACGATATATGCGGCGGCGATCTCGACAAAGCGATAGACGAGGAATACGACATATTGATGCCGATACGCGAGAAGTCGGATTATTTCGTTGACTCGAGCTATACGACTACCGCGAAATTCAAGGAGACCATGCTGAAGATGTTTATGAACAACATCTCGGACAGTATGTCGATATGCTGTCTCTCCTTCGGCTTCAAGTACGGTATCCCCGACGAGGCGGATCTGGTGTTCGATGTGCGTTTCCTGCCGAACCCGTTCTATGTCCCGGAGCTAAAAAACAAGACCGGCGAGGACAAGGAAGTACGGGATTATGTCATGAACTCCGAGATGTCTGTGGAATTCAGGGACAAGCTGTTTGATATGATAGGATTCCTTGTGCCGAAATACATTTCCGAGGGCAAGAGCCAGCTAGTTATAGCTTTCGGCTGTACGGGCGGACGCCACAGAAGCGTGACCTTCGCGGAGATGACCAATGATTTTCTGCGCGAAAAGAAGTATAACGTTCATGCTCTGCACAGAGATGCACAGAAGTGAGAAGAAATATTCAGAAAGCAGTTACTAAAGCTGAAAAAACATAAGGAATGACAGCGCAGGACGGTGATCAGGTGTCATTTTCAGGTGAAGTCAAGCAGGAGTTGTGCGAATGCGAAACTCCAGAGGATATAAAGAATACCCTGCGGTATGGCCTTATCTATGGCTTTCGCGGCGGAGAACAGTTCGTGACCCACGACAGAAAGCTTGCGTATTATGTGAAAAAGGAGCTCCGTAAATATCATGCCGGGCTGAGTGAGGTAAGGCACAGAAACAATACATCATACAATGTGAGCATATCCGTATTTAACGATCCGGCTGTCTGCGGATTTATGTCTGACCGGATAGAACGTCCCTTTGTCGGGGACAGTGATACGCAGACTGGGACTTTCCTGCGGGGTGTGTTCATTTCATGCGGCAACGTGTACATACAGAAAGCGGGATATCATCTTGAGATAATGCCCGACACGGAAACAAAATGCTCCGAGCTCCACAGGCTCATCACCGAGCACGGGATGTCCATAAATATCTCACACAGGGGCAGCATGGCATTTCTGTACAGCAAGAACAGCGAGAACATATCGGATATACTGACTTACATGGGCGCGATGCGGTGCGCAATGGAGATCATGAACATCAAGATCATCAAGGAAGTGCGCAGCAATATCAACCGCTCCGTGAACTGTGAGACCGCGAATATCGACAGGACAGCAAGAGCCTCCGCGAAACAGCTGGACGATATAGCCTTCATCTTTGAAAGGCTCGGAAAAGACAAGCTGCCGGAGGAACTGCGCGAGATAGCCGAACTCCGGCTGTCGAACCCGGATATGTCTCTTCGTGACCTCGGAAGGCTTGCAGAGCCCGTGATAAGCCGCAGCGGAGTAAACCACCGCTTTGAGCGCCTTACGAAGATAGCAGACGAATTAAGAAAAACCAATAATGTTCACGAACCGGCAGCGCAGGAACAAGGAGCTGAGGCTTGAAAATTTATAAAAAGATACTCAAACGACTGTCATTTTTTTGTGAAAAAAGTCGTATTTTCCGAAATACTTTGTTTTAACCGAAAAATCACTTGACGATTTTGTGTTATTATAGTAAAATTGTATCAAATGCGGGCATATTTTAAAGCCTGCCGATATATAAACGGAGGAATTGAAAATGATAAAGAAGATCGGTGTTTTAACAAGCGGCGGAGATGCGCCGGGAATGAACGCCGCTGTAAGAGCGGTTGTAAGATCGGCGATACAGAAAGGTATCGAGGTCGTTGGTATCTACAGAGGCTATAACGGACTTATCAACGGTGATATCCGTCCTCTGGAGATCACGAGCGTTTCCGATATAATCCAGCGCGGCGGCACCGTGTTATATACGGCAAGATGCCTTGAATTCAAGGAAAAGCCGGGCATTCTCAAAGCGAAGCAGACCTGCATAGAGAACGGTATCGAGGGTATCGTTGTAATAGGCGGAGACGGCTCGTTCAGAGGCGCTGCAGACCTTTCCGCTGAGGGCATACCCTGCATAGGTCTTCCCGGAACGATAGACAACGATATCGCGATGACCGAATATACGATAGGCTATGATACGGCTATGAATACCGCTATGGAGCTTATCGACAAGCTGATAGACACTGCCTGCTCTCACGACAGATGCTCCGTTGTAGAGGTTATGGGCAGAAGAGCCGGATATATCGCGCTGAATACGGGTATTGCCTGCGGCGCGACCGCTATAATCACGACAGAGATGCCTTATGATCTCAATGATGTTGCCGAGAAGATCAAGCAGTCCCGTAAGGCAGGTAAGAACCACTTCATCATCGTTGTTTCCGAGGGCATCGGCAATTCACAGAAGATAGCCGAGGAGATCCAGGAACACGTACATATCGACTGCCGCGCTACTATACTCGGTCACGTTCAGAGAGGCGGAGCTCCGACTCTCCGTGACAGAGTTGAGGCGAGCAGAATGGGCTACTATGCTGTAGAGCTTCTTTCAAAGGGCATCGGCAACAGAGTTGTCGGTCTCCAGCACGGCGATGTTATTGATGTCGATATCCAGGAAGCACTCAAGATGACCAAGGAATTCCCGAAGGATCTGTATAAGATCGCAAACGAAATAGCTATATGAGAAATTCAGGCAATACCTCGCACTGTGAGGTATTGCCGTAATATTGTCAGAGTAGGGGACCGCGCGTTAAGTGCGCTGTGTACGGAGAGTTGGCACAGCGACGAAAAGCGTCGAACGCTTGCGGTGCGGTCTTCGCATCTCGCTGTACATGAACGATCATAGAGTTTCATACTTTATCCGTCTTTTGTGTATAGTCTGATCATAAGGAGGGAAAATGTATGAACTTTTTTGAAAAATTCGGCAGATCGGCCATGGAGCTGAAGTCGCTGCGCTGCATCACCGTAACGGGCGTGCTGATAGCGCTCGATATTGTCCTGAAAATGGTATCCATAAAGATATCCGCCGATCTTAAAATAACATTCGCTTATCTCGCGCTTGCAACTATCGGAATGTTGTATGGCCCCACAGTCGCGTTCCTGTCGGGTATCGTGACCGACCTTATCGGCTTCATGCTGAGCTCGGACGGTGGTTTCAGCCCTTTCTTCACGCTTATCGAGGCGATAGGGGCAATGATCTACGGCATTTTCCTGTACGACCTCAAGCCGCTCAGGATCAAGAAGAGTTCAGACACGGACAGCGCCGGGGGCGGGATAAAGCAGATAATACTGAAAAGCGCTCTTGTCGGTGTACTGACAGCACTTGTATTCGGTCTTATCACGTTTCTGCTCGGTATCGCGCTTGCCGATACGGCGGCGTCCGACAGCCCCTACGCAAAGCTCGCGAAGGTGTTCACGGCTCCGGAGCTGTGGTATATCTCAGCGGCGGTGGGATTCCTGTACGGAACATTCTTCGGAATAATCATAATAGGCGGCAGGAAGGACAAGGCCGATCTTCGCTCGTCCGTTGCGGTCGTACTGTCAAAGGTGATAGTCGTCGTGGTATGCAACCTGATACTTACTCCCATAGCATTCGTTTTTTCCGGATATATGTCCGTGGATTCCGTGATAGCGTCTTATCCCGTCAGAGTCGCGAAAAACGCCATACAGCTGCCGGTCGATTGTCTGCTGATGCTGACGATACTGTTCCCTATACTTGCGGCTTACAAACGATTTGCAGACCACACTGCTGCTGCGCGGGGCGTCAAGAACGGGAAAAACACGTTATCCGGGATGCCCGTTGAGACTGCCGGAAAACCTGAAAAGAACAAGGAGATAGAAAAACTGTGATAAAGCTTGGTTTTATTGGCGCGGGCAATATGGGCTCCGCGATCATG
>CAMVBT010000071.1 GCA_947165805.1 uncultured Clostridia bacterium | reverse complement strand
GGCAGGTCTGTGCCTTCCCTTACCGAGAAGGACAGCCCGTGAGCCTGCCCGGGCTCATGGTACGGGTCCTGCCCGAGAATGACAGCCTTTACTCCGGCGTAGGGCGTGTATTTCAGCGCGTTGAATATGTCGTACATATCCGGGTAAACGGTATTGGTGCGGTATTCATCTATCAGGAACTGCCGGAGCTTCCGATAATACTCCTTGTCAAACTCGCCTTTCAGTACGTCGTCCCAGTCGTTTCCTATATTTACCATTATTCCTCGATATAGACTTTCTTCATCACTACCGGAGTCACGGGCTTGTCGGCGTAGTCGGTCTCGACCGCCGCGATCTCGTCCACAACGTCTATCCCCTCAACGACCTTGCCGAACGCGGCGTAGCTGCCGTCAAGATGCGGGGCGTCCTTGTGCATGATAAAGAACTGGCAGCTCGCCGAGTTGGGGTCTGCGGCTCTTGCCATGGAGAGGACTCCGCGGGTGTGCTTCAGGTCGTTCGGCACGCCGTTCGCCGCGAATTCGCCCTTTATGCGGGTACCGGAATTGCCGGTGCCGTTTCCGTTAGGGCAGCCTCCCTGTATCATGAAGCCCGGTATCACTCTGTGGAACGTAAGGCCGTCGTAGAAGCCCTTTCTGACGAGATTTTCAAAGTTCTCCGCGCTTATGGGAGCTATTTCGGGGTAAAGCTCCAGCTTTATCTTCTTTCCGTTTTCAAGTTCGATCACTACCATTTTGAGTTTCTTCCTTCCATTTTTAATCGTTATTATAACTGCCGCGGCGGCAATGAGCGTCAGCACGCACAGCACCGCGATTATCACAATATATATCGTATTGTCGTCCTGTGTCTGAGCTTCGGGCTTTATGACGGCGGGAGAGGTCCCCGCGGCCGCGGAGCTCACGGCAGCCTCGCTCTCCGCCTGTGTCAGCAGACCTCCGGGTGCGGAGCCTTCCTCGGCGGGCGTTGTTTCCGCCGTGTCGCCCGTTTCATCGGATATCCCTGCCGGCGAGGTCTCGGGCTTTGCCGCGAAGAAGTGTCTGCGCTCGGCCTTGTCGGCGCGGTGGGTGAATGACAGTGCCACATCGCTCATGTCCGTGTGCATTTCCTTGTACTGTCCGGGCTTGAATTCGCCGTTCTCGTAGTTCCCGGAGCCGTCCCAGCAGGCGTCCTCCCATACCCAGCGCTGTTCCTTCTCATACCAGAACGCCGCCCATTCGTGGTTCTGGACACCGGTCGGCAGGTCGGCGTATGACACCTCGCTGCTCACGACTCCGCCCTTGATGTTGACGGCATCTATGCCGACGGCCTCGGCCATTGCGCAGAACATATTCGCGAAGCCTCCGCAGACCGTCCTGCCGCGTTTGAGCATATTGAAAAGCGCTATCGTATCGAGACCCGCGTCGCTGTCGCGGGCGTCCATGTCGTAGTAGAACGACTCGGCTATGAATTTCGATATGGCGCGCGCTTTCTCGAGATCGTCGTCCAGTCCCGCGGTCACGTTTTCCGCGTACTGCCGTATCTGTTCGAGCGCGGCGTTTATCTCTTCCGGATCGTTTTTCGCGCTCAGGTACAGCGCGGACGCCTCGGCGGGAGCCTCGAATATATGATCGAACACCTTGCGGTTCGTTCTGTCAAGGCCGTTCAGCGGGAAATACCAGCCTGTCTGTTCGGTGTAGTTCACGCGGTAGAGCATCTGCGCGCCGGACTCGAATTTCAGAGCCAGACGGTAGGAGCCGTCTTTGGGCTCCATGTTCAGCTCGGCGGTGAAGGAGCCGTCCTTGCCCGCGTGCATCGAGTAGCCGCCGGACTCGTCCTCATGCTGATAGATGAACATTTTCCGCAGTCTGTCGCGGGCGTAGCAGCCCTTTGCCGATATGACAGCGCCGCTGCACTCGAATACCGCGTAGCTGTCGGAGAGTCCTGTGGTGCGTATCAGGTTGACTCTGCCCACAGCGTCCGCTACGGGGGCATCGGACTCCGCCGATACTGCCGCCGCGTACCCGAACAGCGCCGAGACTGCGAATATCATACATATTAAAATCAGTTTTACCCGCCTCTCGTAAAACGAGGGGCGGGCGGTAAGGTGTTTCACAGATAATCTGTTTTTATTGTAAGGCATCAGAGCATCTTCTTGAATTCTTCCTTGTCGGGGCTGTATGTAAGCGCGGTCTCCCTTGTGATGACGCCGTCGCGCGCGAGGCGCTTCAGGCTCTCGTTCATGGTTCTCATACCCATGGATACGTTGGAGGCCATTACCTGCTCGATAAGGTGGGTCTTTTCCGCGCGGATATTGTTCGCGCAGGCGTCGATATTGATGAGGATCTCGAATGCCGCTGTTCTGCCTCTTTCAACGTTTGCGCAGGGCAGGAGCATCTGCGAGATGACGCCGCGGAGGTTCTGCGAGAGCTGCATTCTGATCTGGTTCTGCTCTTCGGACGGGAATACGTCGATGATACGGTTTACGGTCTGAGCCGCGCCGGTGGTATGCAGAGTACCGAGTACAAGGTGTCCGGTTTCGGCCGCGGTGATAGCGAGTCGGATAGTTTCAAAGTCACGCATCTCACCTACGAGGATAACGTCGGGGTTCTCACGAAGGCCGGAACGGAGCGCGTCGTTGAAGGAACGCACGTCTGTGCCGATCTCACGCTGGTGGATAGTTGCGAGCTTCGGTTCGTATATGTACTCGACAGGGTCCTCGATAGTGAGGATATGACATGCGCGGGTAACGTTGATCTGGTCTACCATTGCCGCGAGTGTCGTGGACTTACCGGAGCCGGTAGGTCCGGTAACGAGGATAAGGCCCTTCATTTCCTTCGTGAGCTCGATAGCCGCTGTCGGGAGGGAGATATCCTTGAAGGACGGGATATGCTCATTCAGCAGACGGATAGCCGCCGCGAGCTTGCCGCCGTTCTGACGGTAAACATTGACTCTCTGGCGTCCGCCGGAAGCCGCTGTGAACGAGAAGTCGATATCGATGCCCTCGCCGAGCTTCTTTTCCTGATCGGCTGTGAGCATTGAGAGGATGGTCTTCTGTACTACGTCGTCGCTCATACCGTCGAACTTCTTGAGGTCGCCGTTGATACGGATAGACGTGGGGGCTCCGACGGTCAGATGCACGTCGGACGCTGCCTTGCTTCTTGCAAAATTCAAAAGCTGATCTATTGTCATGGACATGGTGTTTTTCCTCCTTAATTCCCTTTCATCACTTTATTTTGAACTGGATACCGCTTACGGAGAGGAATACCTCCTGCGCGGTATTTGCGATGCGCTGATTTACGGCTCCGAGTATATCGCGGAACGCAGTCTGCTCGCCGTCGATGGGATTTACGGAGAAACCCGGCTCAACAGTGATGATAACGAGGGCGCCGTTAAGGGCGATGACCTTGTTCATGCACTCGATCACGTTGTTTACCGCTGTTGAGCGTATCTTTTCATACTCGTCGTGGGTGATGTTATGTATGTCCTTCGCGTTTTCGCGCATCAGGTTTTCCACATAGCTGCCGAGGTTATCGAGTATGAAAAATTTATGATCTTTTATGCAGGCCACGGGGTCGGTGACATTATCGATGACCTCCCATGTAACGTCGTTTTCCTTATTGGAATACTCAAGCCTGTTGCGGGTCTCTGCGGGAAGCTCGGGGCTTGTGTTCAAATAAAGCACATTGTCGCAGGTCCTGAAATACGATATTGCCCATCTGCTTTTTCCGCTTACTGCTCCGCCGGTCACCAGGGTAATGCTAGACATTCTGTTCATACCTCCCGAAGCTCCTTTTAATAAACAAAATTCCGGTGAGTTTTTCACAAACTGCGCCTCTATAATTATATACTATTTTTTCTGTAAAGTCAAGGAAAAATTTTAGTACAAACGTAAAAACGCGGTTACAAAAGCTGTGGAAAGAAAATCTTGTAAATATGCACTAAACCCACTTGTAATTTTTGTTTATTTGTGATATAATATTTAATTGACAATTGATAATTGACAATTGATAATTATTGTGTCGCCTGCGGCGACATATCCGAATAGTGACAAAGGAAGCAGGTCTGTTATCCTTTTGATGACTATATATACGGCAGAAATTTTCGGTTCGCACCAGAATTCTGATCGGTCCGCGAAGCGGACACCATAATTATCAATTTAAAAAGAGGGGTATTGAAATGGACAGATTTTCCGAACAGCTGCTCAAAAAGGAGTCAACGGGCAGGGATATGTTTATACGCGGGCTGTATATAGCAGCGGCGATAATTCTTCTGGCGGGGGCGGCGTTCCTTTTCCTGTATGTCGGCATAGTGTCTCTCGCTCTGGCGGGCGGTATAATATGGGGAGTCATGTGGCTGCTCCAGGGTACGTCGATAGAATATGAGTATATCGTCACCAACGACGATCTGGATATCGACAAGATAATCGGCAAGCGCAAACGCAAAAGACTTGTCACGGTAAGCCTGAAGACCGTACAGGAGATCGCCGAATACAGAAAGGACACCACGATAGATGCCGACGTTACCGTAATGGCGCACGACGAGACCGGCACGGATATGTGGTATCTCTGCGCCGACACCGATAAATACGGCAAACTCGCGGTCATCTTCAATCCCGACCGCAATACGCTCTACAATATGATAGGCGGCTTTTCGCCCGCAGTAAGGAACAGATATTCCGATCTTTACAAGGCGGTAAAGCCCGAAAACAAGGAAGAAGAACAGGAAACCGAAGAACCGGAAGCTCCGGAGGAATGATTTGAGAAAAAACGTACTGAAAAAAAGCGCTCTCCGCGAGATACGCTCGACGCTCAGCCGCTTCCTGTCGATCTTCGGCATCGTGGCGCTGGGCGTGGGCTTCTTTTCAGGAGTAAAGGCCGCTTCGCCCGATATGCGCAACACGGTGGACGATTACCTCGACAGCTACAGGCTCGCGGATATGCGGATAGTCTCGACCTACGGCTTTGATGAGGACGATATCGCAGCGGCAGCCGCGGCTGAGGGAGCCGAGGTGTATCCGTCATACTTTGTCGATCTCGTTTCGCACTGCGAGGGGCGCTCGCCCGCGGCAGCAAGGCTCACAGCCCTGAACGCGGACGTCCTTGAGGGCAGAGTAAACGCCCTTGTGCTCACCGAGGGCAGAATGCCCGCCAATGAGCGCGAGTGCGTTGTCGATTCCTCGAAGATGAAAGGCGGCCCCGCGGTAGGTACGGTCGTGCGGTTCACGGCGAACGACGGCTCCGACCCGGACGATATGATCTCGGTTTATGAGTACACGATAGTCGGCAAGGTCAGCTCGCCGATGTACATAGACAAGACCACCCGCGGCAGCACCACGGTCGGCAACGGCTCGATAGAGTCGGTCTATCATATACCCGAGGGCAATTTCTGTCAGGAATACCATACCGAGCTTTATCTGCGCTTTCCGGAGCTCGGAAGGTACGTTTGCTACAGCGACGATTACCGCGGAGCGTCTGACGCTCTGGCGGACAATATGGAAAAGATCGGCGAAAAGCGCGCAAAGGAGCGCTACGACGATATAGTTTCCGAAGCGGACGAAAAGCTCGCCGACGCGGAGCGCGAGCTTGCGGACGCGCAGAAGGAATACGACGAGAAGATAGCCGACGGCGAAAAGGAGCTTGCGGACGGCGAAGCCGAGATAGCGGAGAACGAACAGAAGCTCATTGACGCGGAAAATGAGATAGCGGAGAACGAACAGAAGCTGAACGACGGCGAGAAGGAATACGCCGACGGGCTTGCGGAATATAACGACGGACTTGCGAAGTACAATGACGGTCTCGCGGAGTATGAGAAAGGGCTTGCGGAGTTCGGCGAAAACAAGTCGAAGCTCGATGCCGCGTGGGAGGAATACAACGCGGGAGCTGCGGCTCTGGAAGCCGGAAAAGCCGAATACGAGGCCGGCAGGGCGCAGGTTGAGGCCGGAAAAGCGCAGGCAGCGGCCATGCTCGGAGTTCCGGAGCTCACGCAGGAGCTTATAGACAAGTATTCGGCGATAAGCGACGATATGAAGAAGCTTGCGGAGGGCATAGCTGCTGTCGAGGCCGCGGAAGCGGAGATAGCCGCGAACGAAAAGCTGCTTGCCGACTCGAAGGCGCAGCTCGACGAGGCACAGGCACAGCTCGACGCGGGCGAAGCGGAGCTCTTGGCGGGGAAACGCACTCTCGACGACAGCAAAGCGCAGCTTGCGGACGCGGAGAAAAGGCTCGCGGACGCGAGAGCGGAGCTCGACGACGGCTGGGAGAAGCTGAATGACGGCAAGGCCGAGGCCGAGGACGGCAGAAAGAAGCTCGCCGACGCGAAGATAAAGCTGGAGGACGGCAGGAAAGAGCTCGAGGACGGCAGAGCCGAGGGCGCGGAGAAGATAGCGGACGCGCGCGCGGAGCTTGACGACGCGAGGAAGAAGATAGACGACCTTTCCGAGCCGAAGTGGTATGTATTCACCAGAAGCGACTATCCCGGCTACACCGAGTACGGCGAGAATGCCGACAGGATCAACAATATAGCATCGGTGTTCCCGGTGTTCTTCATCATAGTGGCAATGCTCGTCTGCCTTACGACCATGACACGCATGGTCGAGGAGCAGCGCGTTTACATAGGTACGCTGAAAGCTCTCGGCTACGGTAACGGCGCGATAATACTGAAATATATGTTCTACGCGGTCTCCGCGACGCTGCTGGGCTGCGTGATAGGCTGCGGAGTGGGGATGTATCTGTTCCCGTTCGTAATAATAACGGCATACGGAATGATGTACGACATCGTGGGAATGTCGCTGAGCATAGATATCGTGACGGCGCTTACGGCGAGTGCGGTATTCACGGCGGCGATCGCGTTCACGGTCTGGCTGACGGCGCGTTCGGCTCTCGCGGAGCAGTCCGCGCAGCTCATGCGCCCGAAGGCTCCGAAGATCGGCAAGCGCATACTCCTCGAGCATATCACGCCTGTATGGAAGCGCTTCGGTTTCAGCAGCAAGGTCACCGCCCGCAACCTCTTCCGCTACAAGCGCAAGATGTTCATGACGGTGATAGGGATTGCAGGCTGCACAGCGCTGCTGCTGACAGGACTTGCGCTGTATGACTCGATAAACGACATCATCGCCAAGCAGTTCGAGGACATACAGAACTATCAGGGGATACTCGCCTATGATACCGAAGGCGAGCCCGACGCCCCGTTCAGAGCCGCGGAAATAGTCTCGGAGCACGGCGGCGAGAGCATAAGGCTGTACCAGAAGCTCGTCAAGATATCGGCGGGCGGCAGGTCGGTGGACGCCTACATCTCCGTTCCGTCAGAGCCGGAGCGCTTCACGGATTTCTTCGACCTGCGCGACCGCATTACGGGCGAGAAATACACTATCACCGGCAGCAGCATCTATCTGGACGAAAAATCCACACTTCTCCTCGGCGGTCTGAAAGCGGGCGGCAGCGCGGAGATAGAACTGAGCGAGACACGCCGCGTCCCGGTGACGATAACGGCACCTTTTGAGAATTACCCTAACCATTATATATATATGACGCCGGAGACATACGAAACGATCACAGGCGAGGCTCCGGAATACAACGTGCTCTATTTCCGTCACGATCTCGGAACGGGCATGGAGCAGGACAAGCTCGGCGAGGAGCTGCTGAACGTGGACGGCGTGCTGACCGTGAGCTTCAATTCCAACACGGTAAAGACGTTCACCGCCATGCTCGACGCTCTCGGGCTGGTAATAGTGGTCATAATCGCGTCCGCGGGACTGCTGGCGTTTGTGGTGACCTATAACCTGACGAATATCAACATCACCGAGCGTATCCGCGAGATAGCGACCCTCAAAGTCCTCGGCTTCTATGATATCGAGGTCGACAAGTACATCTTCCGCGAAAATATAATACTGTCGCTGATAGGTACCGCGGCAGGTCTCGTCCTCGGCAGATATCTGGCGACGTTCGTTATAACCACCGCGGAAGTGGACTTGGTAATGTTCGGCAGAAACATCTACCCCGCCAGCTATATCATCGCCGCAGCCGCGACCGTCCTCTTCTCAGTGCTCGTGACCTTCGCCATGCACAAGCGCCTGCGTAACGTCGATATGATAGAAGCTCTCAAGTCCGTCGAGTAGTCGCTTGCGCTCGAGAACGGGGACAAGAAGTCGCTTCGCTTGAGTTGCCTCCGGCGGCCAGCCCTTTTAAAAAAGGGCCGGCTCCTAAAACAAACCGCTTCGCCTTGCAGCGGGGGTAGGTAGTGCGCCTTTACTGACAACTGCGAGGCACAGACTTGCCCATAGCAGAAAGTATCAGACGGATTCGCCGCGGGGCGCTCCCCGCCGCCTTGCAGCGGGGGTAGGTAGTGCGCCTTGACGAGAAAACGGAAAAGAAATTTTTATAATAGTTGACCGATTACTGCACATTAATATATATGGTATAACTTACAAAAAATTATCCGGTATTTTGTGCATATTTATCAGATATAAAATTTAGAAAATTTGAAACTTTTTTGCCAAAAACTCCTACTACTTAAATGTAGGGGGCAAAAGCGACAGTGAGGTGACCTGCTTGGCCAGCGAAACGCTTGAAGCCTATTTCAATAAAGTTTACAGCGAGACCTTCCGGGCGGTCTCTCGCTTTGTCGTCAGCAAATGCGGCAGCGTGCAGGAGTCGGAGGATATCGTTCAGAATATCTATACCCGTTTCTATCAGCGTATCGCCAAAAAGGGCTTCGATGATATCGAGAACGCCGAGGCGTTCGTCATCAATATCGCCAAGTTCGAGTGCAAAAGCTATTACGGGAACGTCAAAAAGCGCAGTATCTCCGTCAATTTCTCGGATTATACCGAGGAACAGATGGTCGAGATCGAGGCGCAGATGTCAAAAGAACAGCCCGTGCTCGAGGAAGTCCTCGGCAATGACCTGCTCGCAAAACAGATATTCGAGGATATCGCAAAAGATGACCCCGTTATCGGAAGGATATTCTACCTGCATTTCGTGTGCGATATGAAGCTCGATGAGGTCGCGGAAACGCTGGGACTCAGCCTCTCGAACGTCAAGAACAAGCTGTACCGCACAATTGAGAAGCAAAAGAAGAAATTCGATCTCTGATCGTTATTTGCAAACGGCCGTGCATTTCGAGCCGTCTTACAGAAAATATTATGAAAGGAGGAAAGAAGTGTGAATACCAATGACTTTTACAAGGAATTGTTCGAGAAATACGCTTTCGATGAAGACAAGATTCGAAGAAATGCCATTAAAGCCGCAAAGACTCCCGCATGGCAGAGAACACTCGGCGCGCATTGGAAGTCCGTGGCGGGCGCAGCTGCCGCAGTCGCGGTAACGGTCGGCGCAGTGGCTTATATGTCCGGTACAGCCGGTAATGACGGTATAGACATCGTTTCCTCCGATGACCTGATATCAGCATCTCAGCGCATACAAGAGGCTGAACAGAATTATTACAATATCTCCTCGGAAGAGGACGGTATGCTGAATATATACCTTACGTTCAAGGAGAACGTGTGTTACAGCGATATGGCGGTATCACTCTCCGCTCTCGCCGATTCTGATGAAATAGAGATACAGCGCATATACCTCAACGACGGCACAGCCGTTTCGGGTATGGCGGATATAGGCACATACGCCGAGACATCGGCGGCGGATAAGTGCATCTCGGGAGCAAAGCTCTCCGCACCGTCCAAGTGCTATCGTGACCTT
>CAMVBT010000070.1 GCA_947165805.1 uncultured Clostridia bacterium | reverse complement strand
ACCTTGATTGGTCAGTTTCGGGAAGCCCCACTGCCGCAGCACCTCATAAGTGCCGACCGCTACGCTGTTTGACAGGTTGAGGCATCTTGCGCGCTCGTCGCCGAGCATCGGTATGCGCACGCATCTCGGCTCGTTGCGCACGAGCATCAGCTCCGGAAGTCCCCGGGTCTCGCTGCCGAACACGATGAACACTTTGTCCGGGTAGTCCGCTTCGCAGTAATTGTTGACGGCCTTTGACGAAAAAAATCTGAATTCGCCGCAGGGATTTTTCGCGAACAGTTCACCGATACTGTCATAGTATGTCAGGTCGAGAAGCCTCCAGTAGTCGAGTCCGGCGCGTTTGAGGTGTTTGTCGTCCGGCTCGAAGCCCATAGGCTTTACTATATGCAGTCTTGCTCCGGTGACCGCGCAGGTGCGGGCGACGTTGCCCGTGTTCGGCGGTATCTCGGGGTTGACAAGAACAATATTGAGTTCCACGCGATTCCCCCCGATCCGTTTGCGTATTCATTATATTATAGCATTGATCCGCGAATAAGTCAAGTATCTACATTAATCCGCCGTGGCGCCATGTGCTCGAGGTCGTGGTCTCGGCTTCGGCCTCCGCCGCGGTTGTCTGTCCGGTCGGTTCCTCCGGCTCCGGAGCGGAGGTCTCCGGCGGCATCTCTGTCCCGTATGACGTGTCGGAGGTCTCCGGGGGAACGGTGGTCTCCTCTGCGGGTGTTTCATCGGGAGCCTGCGTTTCCGGCGGAGCCGTTGTGGTCTCCGGAGCGGGCAGGGTGGTCTCGCCTGCGCTCGCTTCCGCGGCGGCATAGCCCTCCGACGCGTATGAGATATTGCTGCGGGCGAGGTATTCCTTTATGCCCGTGACTATCGCCGCGGCTATGCCCTTGCGGTGCGTGGGAGAAGCGAGAGCCATAGCGTCCTGAACGTTATCGACAAACCCCGTTTCGAGCAGTATCGACGGGAAATCCTGCTGGAGAGTCACATGGTAGTAGCTGTACCGCGCGCCGCGGTTCTTGTCCGCGCCGTCGGAATAAACGCTGCTCTGATAGTATTTCGCAATGTTTTTCGATATCGCGGCAGCGAGGGGCTGTGAATAGGACGTGAAGTAGTACGCCTCGACTCCGCGCGCGTCGCCGGTGGCTTTGTTGGCGTGGACGGAGATGAACAGGTCACAGCCGAGCCCGCGTGCGACATTGGGTCTGTCGCGCGTCAGCAGGAACTCGCTTTCGGTCTTTAAGCGTATGACGTTTGCTCCGGCGGCGGAGAGCTGCTCGGTAAGCTCCTTCGATATCGCCAGCACGACCTCCTCCTCAACGACCTCGCCGATAGCGCCGGGGTCGAACAGGTCGGCGCGCTTGCCGTAGCCGTGGCCGGGGTCTATTACTATCGTCATTCCGCTCAATGTGTTCACGGGAACGGGGAAGGACAGTATCAGATCGCCGTTTTCGTCGTATTTTGCTTTTTGTCCGTTGTATACCCCCGGCTGCCGGAGCTCGAGGATAAGGCGGAATTTGGTGCCGTTGGCTTCCGTCACGGTGTCCCATTTGCCCGATCTGAATACCTGATTGTACTCAAAGGACGGGAGCGCGGTGACTTTGGTGACGTTCTCGAAGGTTATGTAGACGTGCGTGGCGTTGAAGCTGTCGAGATAGTAGTCGCCGTCCCACGCGGTGTAGTAGTTGCTGCACGCCGCGCGGATATTGAAGCCCGTCTTATGGTCGAGATGCAGCTTTATGTAGCCGTTCCCGTTCGACGTGCCGGAGGATCTTACGGTAAGGGAATTTTCCGTTATCGCGGGGCCGTCCTCGAGCTCGGAGGCGCTCATGGCTATGCGCTTGCCGGACTCGGTGACGTAGTAGCTGCCCGATGTGGACTTGTAGACCTCCAGCGAACCCGCCGGGAGCTGCGAGAACACCGGCGACGGGATATCGTCGGCGGTCTTGCCGTCGTAGGTTATTGTAAAGTCTTTCAGTACGCGGACGTACTTCACGTTCTCGTCCGACGAGTGCGCGGTCTCAAGGGTCGCTATGACCTCGCCGCTGCCCGCCGAGGACTCGTCCGCTATTATGACCGCCTCGTTGTGCACGACGGGCTCGGGCTCGGGGTTGACGCGGACAGCCGCGCCGAGAGCCTCCATGGAATAGCCGGCGTAAGACGCGAGTATCTTAATCCTGCCCAGCTCCTGCGCCTGCCCGATGATGCCCGCGGGAACGGTGTATGTGCCCGTGAACCTGCGGTAAGAGGAGTTCACATCGTCCTCGTCGGCGGAGCCCTCCGCTTCTGCCATGGGGATCTTTGTGCCGTTTACCGTGGCGCTGACATCGGCGCCCTTGTATGCGCGCGCGGTCAGCTTTATCCTCGTGCCGCCGTCAACGCTCAGCGTCTTGCCCTCGGCTATCGCTTCGCCTATCTCGCGGAGCACGGTTATCTTACGCGTTATATTATATGTATATGTCTTTGACTTATGACTTATGGTGAACGTGTTCAGCCCCGCGGACAGCGGCTTCTCGAAATAGAAATTTCCCGCGTCGTTGAGCTTTATCGCCTCGCCGTTGAAGGTGACGGGGAAGTTGCTGTCGAAGCTGCCCATGAAGGTGACTGCCGCCTCGGTAGTAGTATAGGTCAGATTTGCCGGGGAGGTCATTTTCAGATCCTCGAACAGCGACTCTTCGTTTATCTGCTCATGGAAATAAGACTTCAGCGTGCCTGTGGTGCCGAGAGGGTCGGCTTTCAGCGACGCGAAGGAATTGAACGCGCTGCCGGAGTAGGCGCTCATCTCCTTTGCCACCGAGAGCTGCTTCAACAGCTGGTCAACGCCGCCCCAGCCTACGGTGTCGGTGCCTATGTACTCGTTGTGATGCACGACATACATAGGTATCCCGGCTCCGGACGCGACATTTCCCCACCAGCCGGTGACCTTCTCAAAGGGCAGCTTCTGCGACGTGATCGAGCCGTATGCCCTTACCAGCGCGAAATCCGCACAGCCGCTCTCTATGTAGCCCTTGGTATCGGAATAGCCGTCGTAATATGCCTGCACATGATCCTCGGTCTCGCTGCCGTCCCCGCGGGAGGAGGCGTTCGCCCACATATCGTTTATCAGAATGCCCGCCGCGACGGTGTTGTCCGTCATGCGTATGACCTCGGCGGCTGTGCGGAAATACTGCTCGGCGGTGTCGTAGAGGTAGTTGGTGTAGCCCACGCCGGAGCCGTTGGCCATGTATCCCGCGTAGCTGCGGGGATCGCGTTTCGCGTAATAGCCGTCGATCACTATGCCCGTGCAGGCGTATTTCAGCACGAAGCGGTGCGTCCTCGAAATGAGCGTATCCGCAGTCCCGGCTCCGGAGCCGCAGTCTGCGAGCATCTGCCCGAGGTCGAGCACCACGAACGGAGAAATGCCGTTCTCGTAAGCCGCCTTTACCGCCGCGAGCACCGGGTCGCTGCCGCCGGAGCTGTCAAGGCTGTAATATGCCCTGCCGTCGCATACGGTGTTGATTATCGCCGTATTCAGACCCGTTTCGACAAATTTCGCGTAGATATCTCCGAGCTCGGCTGACAGATCTTCGGAGCTCTCGCCGCTGTCGGTGAAGAAATCCACCGAAGGGGTCAGGAACGCCGCCCTCATATCCGACGGCAGCGAGTATCTGTATGCTGCCGCGGGGATATCCGTGACAGCGCTTGCAGCTGCGCTTTCCGCAGTCCCGCTCTCCGCGGACGCGGGGAGTGTGAGCCCTGTTATCATCAGCGCCGCCGCTGTGAGCAGAGCCGCAATTTTTCGTATCATTGTATCTCCTTAATGTATATATCGTGACGGAATATACTCCGTGTTGCTGCCCCCCGTCCGTTATTCGGTCAGCAGAGGTTTAAGATTGTTTATTTCGTTTCCTATCGCGCTGTTTGTGTACGACGGCGAGAACAGGTAATTGTAGCTGTACAGTGCTATGCCGCCGCAGCCCGCCTTGTCCGCGTATTCCTTCTGGCGTTTGAGCATTGTGTCTGTGTTCTGCCACTCGTATTTGCCGGTGCCTGCCCACTTGTCCTCGGCGCCGCATTTGTAGACCGCGAGCCCCGCTATCAGCTTTATGCCTGTGCCGGAGACTATGGACTTCCATTCTTCGACATTATCCGCGAACGGTACCGCGCCGTTCTCGAAGCCGTAGTATATCTGCGGCGTGAAGTAGTCGATATAGCCGCCCTTTGCCCATGCTTTCGTGTTCGCGTAGAGGACATGGAGGTTGTTGTAGTTGTTGCCCTGCGGAGCCGCGCCGAACAGCGCCGAGCCGCACTCATGCACCGCCGTGTATATTTCCTTTACCATAGCGCTGCACTTTTCTATGCGGAACGAGTCGAGACCCTGAACTCCGCTTTTGCTGTACGCGTCGCTGTCAAATGATGTGTCGGTCGTGGGGTAGAAGTAATCGTCGATATGGATTCCGTCAACATCGTAGCGGGACACTATCTCGCGCACCCCGTCGGCTATCAGCTTCCTTGTCTCGTCGTAGGCGGGATTGAGGAAGTATGTGCCGTTGACGTTCACGATGTACTTGCCGTTCTCCGCGCCGCTGTACCATTTCCCGACCGCGTATTCCTGCGATACCGACGGCATATCGGCCGCGACACACAGGCGCATCGGGTTGATCCACGCGTGGAACGACAGATTCCGGCTGTGAGCCTCGGAGATCATTATTTTCAGCGGGTCGTAGTCGGTGCGTGTCCCGAGGGTGCCGCTGAGCTGCTTTGCGAACGGGTACAGATCGGAATAGTAGTAAGCGTCCCCGAACGCCCTGACATGGACATATACGGTATTTATCCCCAGATCGGTGCATTTGTCGAGCATCTGCGCGAAGCCCTGCCTGAATTCCGCCTCGCTCTTCCTGTAAAATGCCGAAAGCTCTATGTAGGATATCCACACGGCCTTGACGTAGCTGTGGTTCATGGCGGAGTAGCTGTTCCTCGGATAAGTGCCGGAGGGTGCCGGCTGAACGGCGGGTGTCGTTTCCGCGGCTGTTGTCGTGGTTTCCGCCGTGGTGACCGGAGCGGAGGTCGCGGCCGTTGTTTCGCTGATCATCATATCGGGAGCGGTATCGGCGGGAGCTCTGGTCGTCGTGGCCGCGGAAGACTGTTCTTCCGGTGCGGCGGTCGTTTCCGCGGTCCCGGAGGTCCCCTCCGTTTCGGGCTCGTCCTCCGCTTCGAGAGCCGAGGTGCGGGTATGGATCATTCCCGGTATCGGTGCGGCGGTGGCTGCCGTTACGCGGGTATCCTCATAAAGAACTCCCGCGAAGCCGCCGTTGGGTATGGTGTTTGCTTCCTGCGCCGAAGCCGTCGAAGTGACCGGTACCGTCTCGGCAGTCTCGATGCTCCTGCATGAAGCTGTAAAAACAGTGATATATATTACCGCGAGTATAGCGGCAAAAAACTTTTTATACAATTTCTTACCTCCGGACATAGTCTCGTATTTTGATTATAGCACCCCGAAATCCTTTAGTCAATAGGTTTTGCGAAATTCGTTCATAAATTTTATCTCTATGAAATTGTGCATTTTGCCGCTAAAACGCCGGGCAAAATTTTAACACCAAAATATTGACAAAATTCATTGTATATAGTACAATATATAGTATGATATCCAATTTCACGCTTTTAAGGAGGAAAATAAATTGGGACTTACACTTACCGAAAAGATCATAAAGGAACACATCGTTGACGGCGAAATGATAAAAGGGACAGAGATCGGGCTGCGCATCGACCAGACTCTTACACAGGACGCTACCGGAACAATGGCGTATTTACAGTTCGAGGCTATGGGCGTTGACCGCGTGAAGACCGAGCGCTCCGTGGCGTACATCGACCACAACACTCTCCAGTCCGGCTTCGAGAACGCCGACGACCACCGCTTCATAGGCAGCGTCGCAAAGAAGCACGGCATCTGGTTCTCCCGCCCCGGCAACGGCATCTGCCACCAGGTACATCTTGAGCGCTTCGGAAAGCCCGGCAAGACCCTCATCGGCTCGGACAGCCATACCCCCACGGGCGGCGGCATAGGAATGTTCGCCTGCGGAGCCGGCGGTCTCGACGTAGCCGTGGCAATGGGCGGAGGCGCGTACTACATAACAATGCCCGAGGTAGTGAACATAAAGCTTACCGGAAAATTAAACGATTGGGTATCCGCGAAGGATGTTATACTCAAAGTATTACAGATATTGTCCGTCAAGGGCGGGGTAGGCAAGGTGATGGAATACACCGGCGACGGCGTTCTGTCGCTGTCCGTGCCGGAAAGAGCCACCATAACCAACATGGGCGCGGAGCTGGGGGCTACTACCTCGATATTCCCCTCCGACGAGACCACCCGCGCGTTCCTTAAGGCGCAGGGCAGGGAAGAAGACTATATCCCGCTGGCGGCAGACCCCGACGCGGTATATGACAAGACCGTCGAGATCGACCTTTCGACTCTCGTGCCGCTTGCAGCCTGCCCCCACAGCCCCGACAACGTGAAGTCGATAGACGAGATAGGAAACATAAAGATAGATCAGGTGTGCATAGGCTCCTGCACTAACTCTTCGATGCAGGATCTCCTGAAAGTCGCGCATATCTTAAAGGGCAAGACCGTTCACCCGGACGTCAGCCTCGCGATAGCCCCCGGCTCGAAACAGGTATATAACATGATGGCACAGTGCGGAGCGCTGTCCGACCTCATAGACGCCGGCGCCCGCATACTCGAATGTGCCTGCGGTCCCTGCATCGGTATGGGTCAGTCCCCGAACAGCCACGGCATCTCGCTGCGCACGTTCAACCGCAACTTCGAGGGAAGAAGCGGAACAAAGGACGGTCAGATATACCTCGTTTCTCCCGAGACCGCAGCGATATCCGCTATAACCGGCGTTCTCACCGACCCGCGCACCATAGGCGCTATGCCGCCTTATGTGATGCCCGAGCGCTTCATCATCAACGACAACATGGTGACCCCGCCCGCTTCTCCCGAGGAGGCTCCCGCTGTCGAGATACTGCGCGGCCCGAACATCAAGCCCTTCCCGATAAACAAGCCCCTGCCGGAGAGCATAGAGGCGGGCGTTACCCTGAAAGTCGGCGACAACATCACTACCGACCACATCATGCCCGCGGGTGCGAAGATACTTCCGCTGCGCTCCAATATCCCGGCTATATCGGAATTCTGCTTCACTGTCTGCGACGAGACATTCCCGAAGCGCGCCAAGGAAGCCGGAAAGTCGATCATCGTAGGCGGCTCGAACTACGGTCAGGGCTCGTCCCGTGAGCACGCGGCTCTTGCTCCGCTCTACCTCGGCGTGAAGGCGATAATCTGCAAGTCCTTCGCGAGAATACACAGGCAGAACCTCATCAATAACGGCATACTTCCGCTCACATTCGTGAACGAGGCCGATTACGACCGCATAGATCAGGGCGACGAGCTTGCTCTGCCTGATGTAAAGACCGAGATCGAAAACGGCTCGAAGATCATCGTGAAGGATATCACAAAGGGCTTCGAGATCGAGACAACGCTCGAACTTTCCGAAAGAGGAAAGGGTATGATACTCGAGGGCGGTCTGCTGAACTATACAAAAAAGAACGGTTGACGGAAAAGGGAGCGTCGGTATCATGAAAGAATATACTTCCAGAATAGTAGCGCTTGCCAGATTTATAGGCGACGCCAACATCTACAAGATCGACGAGGAACTCAACAGAATGGCTAAGGACGGCTGGGAGCTGGCGAATATCATCACGCTCCCCAAGGAGGACGAGGAATTCAGGTTCCTCGTCACCATGAGCCGCAGCGTAACGGAGGATAAATAACTATGAGATGCCCCTACTGCGGTAAGGAAATGGACAGCGGGACAGTGTCCTGCACAGGCGGGAGCACTTTCAGGAACAGCGACCTCACATGGCTCGGCGCAAGTGACGAGCCGCCGCGTCCGCAGGACATTCTTGAAAAGAGCCGCAGGCTGTACTGCGTCGGTCGTTCCTCCGGTTCGCCGCAGATACCGGCATATAAGTGCGACTCCTGCAAAAAGGTGATACTCGATTCCTATGTGACCGACCCGGCGAGATACGGGGAACACTGATAAAGGGAGGAATATATATGAAATGTCCGTACTGCGGCAAGGAAATGGTTGCCGGTATTCTTTCCGGCGACGGAAGAAGCGCCGTAACTTTCAAGGCAGGAGAAAAAAAGACGGGAGCTTTTGACCGTTTTATCGGCATAGACAAGCTCACTGCCGCGAAATATACCCTCACCGCGTTCACGATAGACGCGGACTACTGCCCCGACTGCAAAAAGATGATATTCGATACCGAAATAAAAGGATAAGAAAGGATAAGACAATGGCTAAAATTCAGATGAAGACCCCGCTCGTCGAAATGGACGGCGATGAGATGACCCGCGTAATATGGAAGATGATAAAGGATAAGCTCATTCTTCCGTATGTTGATCTGAAGACCGAATACTACGACCTCGGGCTCGTTAAGCGCAACGAGACGAACGATCAGATCACGATCGACAGCGCCAACGCCACCAAGAAATACGGCGTTGCGGTAAAGTGCGCGACCATTACCCCGAATGCGCAGAGAATGACCGAGTACAACCTCAAGGAGATGTGGAAGTCCCCGAACGGCACGATCAGAGCGATACTCGACGGCACAGTCTTCCGCGCTCCGATCATCGTCAAGGGCATAAACGCCCTTATCCCCACATGGACGAAGCCTATCACCATCGCGCGTCACGCATACGGCGACGTGTACAAGAACAGCGAGATGAAGGTCAAGGACGGCTCGAAGGCTGAGCTCATCGTGACCGACAAGTACGGCAACGAGACGCGCCAGCTCATTCATGAGTTCAAGGGCAGCGACGGCATAATCCAGGGTCTCCATAACATCAACGGCTCGATAGCGTCGTTCGCGCGTTCGTGCTTCAACTTCGCCCTCGATACGAAGCAGGATATCTGGTTCGCCACAAAGGACACTATCTCGAAGCAGTACGACCATACGTTCAAGGATATCTTCGCAGAGATATTCGAGACCGAGTACAAGTCGAAGTTCGAGGCCGCGGGCATCGAGTATTTCTACACACTTATAGACGACGCCGTGGCGAGAGTAGTGCGCTCGCAGGGCGGCTACATCTGGGCGTGCAAGAACTACGACGGCGACGTTATGTCCGACATGGTAGCAACAGCGTTCGGAAGCCTCGGCATGATGACGTCGGTGCTGGTTTCCCCGTCGGGCGTGTATGAGTACGAGGCTGCTCACGGGACCGTTACCCGCCACTACTACAAGCATCTCAAGGGCGAGGAGACCTCGACCAACTCCGTTGCCACCATATTCGCGTGGACGGGTGCCCTCCGCAAGAGGGGCGAGCTCGACGGCATACCGGAGCTCTCGGCTTTCGCGGATAAGCTGGAAAAGGCAACAGTCCGCACTATCGAGGAGGGCGTCATGACCGGCGACCTTTATGTGCTGTCCACTCTCCCCGAAAAGAGAAAGGTCAACACCGAGACATTCCTCGACGAGATCAACGAAAGACTCAAAGAGACTGTCTGATATAAACACCGCGCCCGGAGCTTTTTTACGGCTCCGGGCTTTTTTCGTTCTCATACCCGGCGGCGGGAGGTGCAGCGCGTGCGGGACGGTCATAAAGTCCCTGTTGTTATGGCACGGTCAACAAATAAGCAGTGTCAGATATGTGAAATATAACTAATGTGTCCTCAATAACTGCCTTTTGGCAGTTATTGGCTGAAAATCTGCAAAACAGATTTTCAGATGTTGTGTAAATGCGCCTGCGGTGCATTTACACAACGGACACATTCCTTGATGTCAAGCTCATTTCGTCCTTCGGACGAACAAAAG
>CAMVBT010000069.1 GCA_947165805.1 uncultured Clostridia bacterium | reverse complement strand
GTCTATGAGAAAACAGCTTTTTTCCTTTGTGACGAAAACGACGCCCGCGGAGGAACGGAAGCCTGTCGCGTACTGCCTCGAAACGGGACTTGTAAGCATAGCCGCGTGCGTATTGTCCTTCAGCGCGGCGGCTATTCTGTCTGTTCTTGTCATTGGTGCCGGTTCTCCTTTATCAGTTTATCAGGGCTTCTATCGCAAGCCTGTATACTTTCTTTCCGAAGCCGCATATCACGCCTGTGCAGACCGCGGATATCACGGACTTGTGCCGGAACTCCTCGCGCTTGTGCACGTTGGACAGATGCACCTCGACGCAGGGCAGCTCGACGGCGGCGATAGCGTCGCGTATCGCGATGCTGTAATGGGTGTAGGCTCCCGCGTTTATGACTATGCCGTCGGCATTGCCTTTCGCGGAATGTATTATATCTATCAGCGCGCCCTCGGAATTGGACTGATAGAACTCCGGTTCAACGCCGACAGTCCCGCAGAACTCCCTGAGCTCCGCGTTTATGCTTTCGAGCGTATCGGAGCCGTATATCTCCGGCTCGCGCTTCCCGAGCATATCGAGATTGGGTCCGTTTATGACAAATATCTTCATTTCAGTGTCCTTTCGTCATTTTACCCGGGTCGCGCCGGAAAACAAGGCTCTCCGCCGCGCGCTTTATTTTAAAGAATATGTTCTTCTCGGCGTGGAACGGTTCGACGAGTATAGTCGGCATTCCGGCAATATTGCCGCCCATGACGTCGGTGAATATCTGATCTCCGACGACGGCGGTGCGTTTCTTATCGGTACCCATGTGTTTCCTTGCCCTTGTGATGCCGATAGTCAGAGGCTTGGCACCGTTCGCGACGAAGGGCAGCCCGAGCTTCCGGGCAAGCGGAGCCACGCGGCGGTTCGTATTGTTCGACACCACCACCATAGGCACCTTCTCCGCGCGCATCTTATCGAGCCATTCGGGTATGCCCTCCTCGGCGGCGGGGTCGCCGTGCATCGAGAGGGTATTGTCGAGGTCGAGGATAAGCGCGTCTATGCCGTGCTCGTCGAGGAATTCCCTGTCTATGCAGAGCACGTTCTTTATCCAGTATTTAGGTTTAAAAAGCGGCATAACTTATCTCTGTGTTTTCACGTCAATACAACAAATTAAGCGGTCTGCGCGAGACCGCTTAAATCCTGTGTAACAGCATTACTTGAACTTGCGCTTGCGAGCAGCTTCTGACTTTTTCTTACGCTTTACAGAAGGCTTCTCGTAATGTTCTCTCTTACGAACTTCAGCAAGCACGCCGTCTCTTGCGCACGAACGCTTGAAACGCTTAAGAGCGGTATCCAGCGATTCGTTTTTGCCAAGACGTATTTCTGCCATTCCAATTTCCCTCCCTTTGCCCGAGCGGCACAGGATACATATCAAAACTTTTCGTTATGATCCGGATTACGGGTCTGTACCAAAACCCACAAGTCATTATACATTATATAACAAATTTTGTCAAGTATAATTTATCCCGAAACGCATAATTTCGGCATATCAAACAAATTAAACCGTCTATTTTCGGCACTTGGAGCCTTAAAACAGGCTATTTCAGCCCGATCTGTTGTGAAAATCTACAAATCAGTCCCCGATAAATCCCGACACATCTACTTCCTCGCCGTCAGCCCAGAGCTTTTCCAGCCCGTAAAATTCGCGGGTCTCGTTGAGAAAGACGTGTACCACCACGTCGATATAGTCGAGCGTTATCCAGTTCGTACCCTGCTGATTGATCGAGCACTTGGGCTGAACGCCCTTCTCGCCCATCTGAAACTCCACCTCGTCCGCGAGAGCCTTGACCTGCGTGGAGCTTGTGCCCTCCGCTATCACGAAATAGTTCGCCAGCACCGTTATGTCGCCTATGCGTATAACGCGGATATTGCCCGCCTTCTTCGAGTCGAGAGCCTTTACCGCGACCTTTACTTCTTCGATATCTGTCATTTCAGTCTCCTTTTTTTCTGCGTCTGTCCATATAGTAGTTGAACGCCTCTATCGTGCAGACGGGTATCTTCTTGTCGTTGGCGCTGAGGTTTCCTATCGACCATTTCAGCGCGCGGTACATACCGTCGTCGAGGTCTTTCAGCGCGTAAGCCCTGTACTTTTCCACATCCGGGTAGTCGCGCTCGGCGGACACAAGATCGGCAAGATACACGATCTTCCCCAGCTTTGTCATAGCCGCGTGCGCCACCGTATGATACCGTATCGCGTCACATATATCCTTATCTTCGATACCCAGCTCATGCCGCACATAGTACGCGGCGGCAATGCCGTGCCATGTGCTCTTCGAGGCGAGCTCCGCCGGGTCGATATAGTATCCCGCCGACATCATCTCGCGCTTCTGTATCTCCGCGTCGGCTTCCTTTCGGCAGTCGTGCAGTATGCCCGCTATGTAGGCTTTTTCCGTGTCCTCGCCGTTTATCTCCGCCAGTCTCACGCACATATCCGCGACGTTGCAGCTGTGAATGAAGCGCTTCTTGCCCATCATGCCCTTTATCAGAGCCTTGTAGTCCTCAGCCACGGTACAGCCCCTCCGTTCCGATGTATTCCGCCACCGCCGGAGGCACAAGCGCCGAGATATCCTCGCCGGCAGCCACCTTTGCGCGTATATCATGCGAGGAAACGTCCGGGATATCGAGATTAAGCACACGTATCCTTCCGAGCTCGTTTGCGTACTCCTGCATATCGGTGTAGCTGATATTGCCGCGGGTCACCGCAACGACGTGACACTCCTTGAGTATCGCCTCATACCGGAACCACTTCTCTATCGTGAAGAGCTGGTCTCCGCCGATAATGAAGTAAAACTCTGTTTTCTGCGGATATATCTCTTTCAGCGCCCTGATCGTGTTTATGGTGTAGCTGGTGCCGCCGAGTTTCTTCTCGATATCGGACACGGCAAAGCCCTCCATGCCCTCAAACGCGAGCCTCGTCATCTCGAACCTGTCCCTGTATGGCGAAGCCTTGTCCGCCTTGAACGGGGACCTGAAAGCGGGTATGACCAGCACCTCGGAGAGCTTCATCTCCTTCTTCACCTGCTCCGCCAAAGATGTATGCCCGATGTGCGGCGGGTCGAAGGTGCCGCCTAAAATGCCGATCTTACTCATCTGTGAACACTACTCTCTTGTCGGGATCCTGATTCTGCCTGTATATCACGAACTTGGTGCCTATCACCTGTATCGGCTCGGCGTTCAGCTTATCGCAGAGCTCGCCGCATACTTCGCGCGGGGTGAGCTCGCAGGTCTCATGCACCTTGCCCTTTATCAGCTCGCGCGCGGACAGAGCCTCGTCTGCCTGCTTGATGACCTCGTCGGTAACGCCGTTCTTCCCGACGAGCAGTATGGTCTCATATCCGTTGGCTATGCCGCGGAGCTTTGCTCTCTGTTTTCCTGTCATATATTCTCCCTTACAGCTTTATGAAATTCCCGTTGTCCGGGATATCCTCGTCCTCAGCGTCATCATCATCTTCTGCGGCGGTATCCTCGTCTTCGTCCTCGTCGTCATCATCATTGTCATCGTCGTCATCATTATCGCAGGCGCCGTTTATCTTATTGTTGCTGGCGATCTTGTAGGACACCTTCTTGCGGGGCGACAGGAACATACCGATAACGATGCCGCCGAGCAGCGCCACAGCGATCTCGAGAGCAAAAGTCTTTTTGCTCATGGTCACAAGTTCCTCCGCGGCCTGCGCCACTGCCGAAGCAGTTTCCCTTACCTTCTTTTCAACGATCGTTTCTGCTATCTTGTTCATTTCAGTTTCCTCCCTGTTCTTCCGATAATATATCCGTGAGCTGTTTCAGTGCGGCGGCGCGGTGGCTTATGCGGTTCTTTTCCTCCGCCGACAGCATCGCGACGCTCGTATCCTCGTCCACCATGAATATCGGGTCATAGCCGAAGCCGTTCTCACCCATGGGCTCCTCGCCTATGAAGCCCTCCAGCGTCCCGCGGACACTGTACTCGGTCTCATCGTCGAGAATGCAGTACATGGCGCACACGAACCGCGCCGTGCGCATACTCGTGTCAACGCCGTCAAGCTCGTCGAGTATCTTCTGTATCCGCTGTTCGTCGGTGGCGTTCTCGCCCGCGTAGCGCGCGGAGTAGATGCCCGGGGCTCCGTCGAGGAAGTCCACCTCGAGCCCGCTGTCATCCGCGACTACGGGGCAGCGGCAGATATCGTACACCGCCTTGGCTTTCAGATGCGCGTTCTCCTCGAACGTATCGCCGTCCTCGACAACGTTTATCTCGATCCCCGCGTCTTTGAGAGATATCGGCTCATACCCGAGCGGTTCGAGCATCTGTTTTATTTCCCTTACCTTACCCTGATTATTGGTTGCTATTATGAGTTTCATTCTTCTTCGTTATCCTCTTCGTCATTCTCGTCGTCTTCGTCCTTATTCATTCCGTCGTCTGCGAACAGTATCTGCGCGTAGTCCTCGGGAATGAAGTTCTGCAGATCGTCTATCTTCTCGCCCACGCCGACCAGCTTCACCGGTATCTGCAGTTCGTCCTTTATCGGCAGGATTATGCCGCCTTTGGCCGTGCCGTCGAGCTTGGTGAGCACGATGCCGGTTATGTCGCAGACCTCCTTGAACAGCCGCGCCTGATTGACCGCGTTCTGTCCCGTGGTCGCGTCGAGCACGAGCAGCGTTTCGAGTGAGCATTCCGGGAGCTGCTGATTTATGATACGGGATATCTTGCGCAGCTCCTCCATAAGGTTCTTCTTATTATGGAGCCTTCCCGCGGTATCGACTATCAGCACGTCGGCGTTTCTCGCCTTTGCAGCCGCGCAGGCATCAAACACCACGGATGCCGGGTCGCTGCCCTCTGCGCGCTTGATTATATCCACGCCCGCCCTGTCCGTCCAGACGTTGAGCTGCTCGATAGCCGCCGCGCGGAACGTATCCGCCGCCGCGACCAGCACCTTTTTGCCGTCGTTTTTCAGGTTGCGGGCGAGCTTTCCTATCGTTGTTGTCTTGCCCGCGCCGTTGACGCCGATAACGAGTATCACCGAGGGCTTTGTATCCAGCGCCAGCGAGTTGTCGCCGCGCAGCATATCCGCGATTATGCCTTTCAGCAGTCCCTTTACCGCCGTTGTTTCGGTGGTGCCGGTACGCTTTACCTCGGCGCGCAGCCTGTCGCAGATATTCTCCGCGGTGACCGCCCCGATATCGGACAGTATCAGCGTTTCCTCGAGCTCCTCGAAGAAATCCTCGTCTATTTTCGTGAACGAATTCACGAGCACATTCACTTTAGCGACAAAGCTGTCCTTTGTCTTTTTCAATCCTTCTTTTAGTTTGCTGAAAAATCCCATAGATCAGACCTCCGAAAGGATATAAGTTCTTACTTGTTTAGCGGCGCAGCCATTGAAAGTTTTTTGAAAGGGGTTTGGGGTGGTCTCCCCGTTAGCGGGGAGGTGGCGACGAAGGAGCCAGAGGGGCTGACCGACAGAAACTTTTTTTCAAAAAAGTTTTCTCCAGGTCTCAAGCGCAAGCGACTAATCAAGCTCCAGCTCCATTTCGTCGATAAGCTCCTGATGAATGAGCCTCGACACGCCCTTTTCCTGCATGAACACGCCGTAGAGCACGTCGCAGCCCTCGATAGTTCCGCGCCTGTGGGTGATTATCATTAGCTGTGTGCGTGTGCAGAAGCGTTTCAGGTACGTCACATACTTGACCACGTTTATCTCGTCGAGCGCCGCGTCTACCTCATCGAGCATACAGAACGGCGTCGGACGGTGCTGCAGTATCGCGAAATATATCGTTATCGCCACCATGGTCTGCTCGCCGCCGGACAGCGAGATCAGATTCTTTATCAGCTTGCCCGGGGGAGCCGCGAATATCTCGATGCCGCTCTCCAGCACATTGTCCGGGTCCATGAGTTCAAGATGCGCCTCGCCGCCTCCGAACACCTCGACGAATATCTTGCTGAACTTCTCGTTGATATCGTTGAAGCTCTGCAAAAACTGCGACTTGATGTCCGCGGTCAGCTTCGCGATCAGCTTTTCGAGCTCGTTCTTCGACTTCTCCACATCGGAGAGCTGCTGCGAAAGAGCGTCATACTGCTGTTTTACTTCCTCGTACTCGTCTATCGCCGCGAAGTTCACATCGCCCAGAGCTTTGAGCTGTCTGCTCAGCTCCTGCAGCTCCTTGTGCGCCTCGGCGAGACCGCCCTCCAACGGCTGTGCCTGCTCCTGCGCCTCGCTGAACGTCATCTGGTGCTTATCCCACAGCGTCAGTATCAGCTTTTCCTTTTCCTTCTCCGCCGCGTTCTTTCTCTCGGTCGCCGCGGCGAGAGCGTTGGAGAATTTCATCTTGTCCTCGTTCTTTTCGCGGACTTCCTTGGATATGGCGTTTATGCGCTGCTCGCAGGAGTTTTCCTGCTCTATCGCCGCGTCTATCGCCTGTTTAGTGTCGCCGAAGCGCTCGTTGGCCTTCTCGATATTCAGCTTTTCCGCTTCTATATCCTCACGGAGCTTTTCGGTGTTTGCTTTTATTTCCCCGATCTCGCGGTCAAAGCGCTCACCGCTGCCCGCGGCGGCGGCCTTCGCGTTCTCGGCGTCGGCTTTTTGCGCGTCGAGATTTTCGGCGTCCTTCTCCGCCGTCATCTTCTCCAGATTGAGAGCCGATATCTTCTCCGATATCTCCGCGCGCCTGTTTGCGGCCTTTTCCAGCTTGTCGCCCGCGGCTTTCAGCTTTTCCTCGTTCTCCGCGATGCGCTTTTTCAGGTCGGATTCCTCCGCCGCGCAGTTCTTTATCAGTACGTCCTGTTCGGCCGCCTGCTTTTTGCTGCGTGCTATGGCAGTTTCCGCTTCCTCCTGCTGCTGTTCGGACTGCGCGATCAGGTCCTTTACGCCGTTTATCTCGGCAGTGATGCGCGCTTCGTCGCGCTGCAGCTCATTTATGCGTTCGGTGAAGCCCTCGATCTCGAGTGACATCTTGCCCGCTTCCGCGGAAAGCGTCTGGTATTCCGCCTGTGAGACCTTTATCTTCTCCGACAGCCTGTCTATATCTTTTTCAAGAGTTTCCCGCTCCTGTCTGCGGGTTATCATGCCTGTGTTCTTGTTGTCCGCGGAGCCGCCCGTCAGCGAACCGCCCGCGTTTATTATCTGCCCGTCCAGCGAAACTATCCTGAACCTGTAGCCGTACTTTTTCGCGATGCGGTTAGCGGAGTTCAGGTCGTCCGCGACAGCCGTTCTTCCGAGCAGTGAACGCACTATGGCGCGGTACTTGTCGTCGCAGCCGATGAGCTCCGACGCTATGCCCTCAAAGCCGTCCTCGTTCTCTATGCCGGGCTGGTCGAGGGTGCTGCCCTTTATGGTGTTCAGCGGGTAGAAGGTCGCGCGGCCTCCGCCCGTCTCTTTCAGGAAATTGATGCAGCGCTTTGCTGTCTCGTCGCTGTCAACGATGACATTCTGCATGGCGTTGCCGAGCGCGGTCTCTATGGCGCGGGCGTACTTTCCGTCAACGGAGACAACGTCCGCCACGGTGCCGTGTATGCCGCCGAGCCGTCCGCTCTTCTTTGCGGTCATGATGTTCTTCACGCTGTTGAAGTAGCCCGTCATGTTCCGCTCTACATCTGCGAGCAGTTCAAGGCGCTGTTTCTTGCTGTCGAAGCTCCTGCGAAGCTGCTCGTATGCCGTGCGGCTCTCCGTCAGTTTCGCGTTCTTGTTTTCGTACAGCCTGTTGTAGCCGCCGAGCTTGTTTTCAAGCTCCGATCTTTCTTCGGTCAGCTTCTCGAGCTGTTCTTTCAGGCTCCTGCGGCGTGCGCGGGAAGCGTCGGCTGCCTGTTCGCGCTCGTCGATGCGCTTTGTGTCGGCCTCGATGCGTTCTCCGAGCTCCTCACGCGTTTTGCGCGCCTGCTGGAGCGTGATCGACGCTTCGGTGAGCTTCGCGTACAGTGCGCTTGTCTGCGCGTCGAGAGCCTTGTGCTCGTCGTCGAGCTCCTTGTCGCCCGCCTCGGCGCTTTCGAGGCTCCCGCGCAGCTTCTCTATCTCCGCGCCGATATTGGAAGCCTCTCTGCGCTTCGCGGCGGCGGCCTTTTCAAGCCCCGCTATGCGCGCCGTCAGCTCCTCGGTGCTCTTTCCGGCTTCCTTTTTCTGCTTTTCTATATCTTCGATCTTCTCGTCATTATGCCTTATCTCGCTTTCGAGCAGCGCGATGTTCTTGTCAGCCTCGGCTACCGCGTCACGCGCCGCCGCCGAGCTCCTCCGGAGCTCCTCGACCTGCGCCGCATACTGCGACTTTTTCAGCGCCAGAGCCTCGCTCTCCTCGTCGAGCTCACGGAGCTCGCGGTCGAAGTGCTCACACTGACCCTGATTTTCAAGTATCGTATTCTCGATGACCGTCATATCTTTGCCGATGCGCGTTATCTCCGCCGTTGTGACGGATATTTCGATAACGTTCTCGCGCTCTTTCAGCTTGGTGGCCTTCATAGCCTTCTCGGACTGTCTTTTCAGCACGGGGACGCGCTCGCCGAGCTGTTCCTCGGTGTTCTTGAGCAGCTGGTAGTTCGCGTCGGCCCGCTGGAGCTCACGTTCGGCCTCGGCCTTGCGGTGCAGGAATTTCGATACTCCCGCGGCCTCCTCGAATATCTCGCGGCGCTGCGAGCCCTTGGCGTTGACGATCTCCGCGACTCTGCCCTGACCGATTATCGAGTAGCCCTCGCGCCCGAGACCGGTTCCCATGAGAAGCTCCTGAATATCCTTCAGGCGCACCTTGTCGCCGTTTATCAGGTATTCGCTGTCGCCTGTGCGGTAGAGCTTGCGGGTTATGACCACCTCGTCGGTGTCGCGCCCCAGCGCCCTGTCCGTGTTGTCAATGGTCAGCGAGACCTTCGCGAAGCCCATCTGCTTGCGGGACACGGTGCCGTGGAAGATAACGTCCTCCATTTTGTCGCCGCGCAGGGTCTTTGCGCCCTGCTCGCCCATTACCCACCGCAGAGCGTCGCTTATATTGCTCTTGCCGTTGCCGTTGCTGCCGACCACGGCTGTCATTTTCGTGTCGAAATTCAGGACGGTCTTGTCCGCGAAGGACTTGAAGCCCTGTATCTCAAGTGTTTTGAAGTGCATATATCCTTAGTCTTGTTCCTTTTTCGCTTTTTATCTCAAAGGTGTATCCGAGCTCCCCGAGCCTTCTTCTGTTCTCTTTTCTCTGCCCGGAGACCCTGCTTATGTTAGCCGGGTCTGTGTATACGATGAATTTCGTCCCGCCCAGCCGCTTCATCTCCGACAGCATATCCTCAAAGAATATCCTGCTTTCGGTTATCTCCCGGAGTGCCGGGTGATATACGCCGCCCAGCATCTTCGCTTCTACCTCCGCGCTTGCGTGGAGCCCGAGCCTTATCACCGGTATCCCCGCCGCTCCGAACATACGCAGCAGCCGTGCGCAGATATCTATAGTCTCATCAAATGTGAATGTCCTGTATTCCCCGGCCTTGTACAGCTCCCCGAGCCGCGTGCCTTCGAGTATCACCGTCGGGTACACGCGCACGGTGTCCGCTTTAATCGCTATGAAGCGCTCCGCCGTTTCAATGCAGTATTCTGGCTTGTCGCCGTACAGCCCGGTCATCATCTGAAGCCCGAGCGAGAATCCGCGCTCCCGTATCATAGCGGCGGCGCGCTCCACGTCCTCCGGAGAGTGTCCGCGCTCGTTAAGCCGCAGGACCTCAGCGTTCATGCTCTGTGCTCCCAGCTCCACCGCGGTCATGCCGTACTCCCCGAGTATATCGAGTATCCGGTCGTCGATGAAATCCGGGCGCGTCGAGCAGCGTATGCCTGTATAAACGTCGGGGTACGCCTGTACCGCGTTATGCGCGGCTGCAAGCAGCGACCGCATATATTCTTCTCCGATGCCCGT
>CAMVBT010000068.1 GCA_947165805.1 uncultured Clostridia bacterium | reverse complement strand
TTTTAGGAGCCGGCCCTTTTTTAAAAGGGCTGGCCGCCGGAGGCACTCGAGCGCAGCGACTACTCGAGCGCAGCGACCACTCTCTGTGTCATCTCGCGGCAGCCAATGGCTGCCGCGGCGGAGCTCCCGATGATATCTGCGGTGCGGAAGCCTGCTTCGAGCACGATATCGACCGCCTTTTCGATCGCGGCGGCTTCGGCGGACAGTCCGAATGAATATCGGAGCATCATTGCCGCCGAGAGTATGGTCGCTATCGGGTTTGCTTTATCCTGACCGGCTATGTCGGGTGCGGAGCCGTGGATAGGCTCATACATTCCGCGCGTGCCGTCGCCGAGCGAGGCGCTGGCGAGCATTCCGATAGAGCCGGTTATCTGCGAGGCCTCGTCGGACAGGATATCTCCGAACATATTCGACGTTACGATCACATCGAACTGCTTCGGGTCGCGCACGAGCTGCATTGCCGCGTTATCCACCAGCATATCGCGGTACTCGATGTCTGTATAATTCTCCGCGAGCGAGTGCATCGTCTTTCTCCACAGTCTCGATGTCTCCAGCACGTTCGCCTTGTCGATGCTCGTGACGCGCCTGCCGCGCTTGCGGGCGATCTCAAACGCCGCTCTTCCGATACGCTCGATCTCCGTGACGCTGTACGCCTCGGTATCGAAGGCTTCCTCGCCGAGCTTGCCCTGCCTGTATCCGCGCTCACCGAAATAAATGCCTCCCGTGAGCTCCCGCACTATCATTATGTCAAATCCCGCTCCGACTATGTCTTCCCGCAGCGGCGACGCGCCTTTCAGCGCAGGGAACAGCTTCGCGGGGCGCAGGTTCGTGTACAGCCCGAGCGCCTTGCGTATGCCGAGCAGAGCCTTCTCGGGACGCTTGTCGCCCGGGAGCCCGTCCCATTTCGGGCCTCCCACCGCACCGAGAAGTACGCTGTCGCTCGCGCGGCAGCCCTTTACGGTCTCCGCCGGCAGAGGATCGCCCGTTTCGTCTATCGCAGCTCCGCCGATTATGTAGGGCGTGAAGCGAAAGCTGTGTCCGAACTTTTCCCCGATCCTTTCAAGTACCGCGACGGCACTGTCGATTATCTCAACGCCTATCCCGTCGCCTTTGAGCAATGCGATCCTGTATTCCATAAGCTGCTCCTTATTTTATTATCCCGTTTGTGACGGACTGCATGAGTCCGCCGTTTTCGATTATCTTCTGTATGAACTCCGGGAACGGCTGTGTGCGGTATTCCTTTCCCGTGGTGAGGTCGCGTATTATGCCGCTGTCCATGTCCGCTTCGACCTCGTCGCCCTCGGATATCCCCGCGGCAGCCTCGGGACACTCGACTATCGCAAGCCCGATGTTTATCGCGTTGCGGTAGAATATCCGTGCGAAGCTCCCCGCTATCACCATTGAGATGCCGCTCGCCTTTATCGCTATCGGCGCGTGCTCGCGCGATGAGCCGCAGCCGAAGTTCGCCCCGGCGACCATGATGTCGCCCTCTTTCACGCGTCCGACAAAGCTGCTGTCAAGATCCTCCATGCAGTGCGCCGCAAGCTCCCTGTGGTCGCTGGTGTTGAGGTATCTCGCGGGAATTATCACGTCGGTGTCCACGTTGTCCCCGTATTTTATCGCGTTTCCCCTGTATTTCATTTCGCCGCCTCCTTTTCAAGCTCCCACGGGCTTGTGAGTCTGCCGGTCACCGCGCTTGCAGCCGCAACTGCCGGGCTTGCGAGGTAGACCTCGGACGTCGGGTGACCCATGCGCCCGACGAAGTTGCGGTTCGTGGTGGAAACCGCTCTCTCGCCCTCGGCAAGCACTCCCATGTACCCGCCGAGGCAGGGTCCGCAGGTCGGGGTCGATACGACAGCTCCGGCTTCTATGAATGTGCGTATGTAGCCGCGCTCCAGAGCTTCAAGGTATATCCTCTGCGTCGCCGGTATCACGATCACGCGCACGTTTTTCGCGCACTTCCTGTTTTTCAGTATCTCCGCCGCCGCGGCAAGGTCCTCGAGTCTGCCGTTCGTGCAGCTTCCGATGACGACCTGATCTATCGGGATATCCCCGAATTCCCCGAAGACCTTCGCGTTCTCCGGCAGATGCGGGAACGCCACGGTCGGCTCTATCGCGGAGATGTCGATCGTGTATGTCTTTTCGTAGGAGGCGTCCGGGTCGGCGCTGTATATCTTCGGTGTCGCGGCACCGTGCAGACGCAGGTATTCGAGCGTTATGTCGTCCACCTCAAATATGCCGTTCTTCGCGCCCGCCTCTATCGCCATATTCGCGATGCACAGGCGGTCGGACACGGACAGGTGTTTCAGCCCGTCCCCCGTGAATTCCATTGAGCTGTACAGTGCTCCGTCCACGCCGATCATACCGATGATGTGCAGTATTATGTCCTTGCCGGAAACGTATCTGCGGGGCTTGCCGGCAAGCACGAACCTTATCGCGGGCGGCACTCTGAACCATGCCTTGCCGGTCGCCATGCCGCACGCCATATCCGTCGAGCCCACGCCCGTCGAGAACGCTCCGAGAGCCCCGTAGGTGCAGGTGTGGGAGTCTGCGCCGATAACGCAGTCCCCGGCGGTGACGAGACCCTTTTCCGGCAGCAGGGCGTGCTCTATGCCCATCTGCCCGACGTCGTAGAAGTGCGTTATGCCGTGCTCCGCGCAGAAGCCCCGGCACATTCTGCACTGTTCCGCCGCCTTGATGTCCTTGTTCGGGACGAAGTGATCCATTACCATTGTGACCTTGTCACGGTCGAAAACCCCGTCCGTGCCGAGCTTCGCGAATTCCTTTATCGCGACCGGAGAGGTGATGTCGTTGCCGAGCACGAGGTCGAGTTCCGCAAGTATGAGCTGCCCCGCCGAGACCGTATCGAGCCCGGAGTGCGCGGCGAGTATCTTCTGCGTCATAGTCATTCCCACGGTATCACTGCTCCTTTCCGAGCTCGCTTTCGAGCTGTCTGGCTTTCAGCATATTGTTGAGCGCGCTGACGAACGCTTTTATCGACGATGTCACGATATCGGTGTGCAGACCCGTTCCCCAGAAGCTCTTTCCTCCGCCGACTATCTCAACGTAGGAGACCGCCTGCGAGGACGAGCCCTGATCGAGCGCGTGCTCGGCGTAGGCGTTGATCGAGAAGTCGAGCTTGGTAAACGACTTCACCGCGTTGCTGACCGCGTCGAGGCGGCCGTTGCCCCTGCCCTTTGCCGAGCCGAGCGTGGTGCCGTAGGATATCGAGATCGTCGCTTCTATGCCGTTCTCCTGCCTGAAATGCACCTCGGGCAGGTCGATAGGCGAGGATATATTGACGTAGTTCGCTGTGAATATCTCAAGCACTTCCTCGGGAGAGAGCTCCTTGTGCATACGGTCGGAAACGCCCTTGACCAGATAGCCGACGCTCTCGCGCATCTTCTTTGGCAGGTCGTAGCCGAAGCGCGTCTCGAGGATATAGCCTATGCCGCCCTTGCCGGACTGGCTGTTTATGCGGATAACGTCGCCCTCATACTCTCTGCCGATGTCGGTGGGGTCAATGGGCAGGTAAGGAACGTCCCAGACGCCGCCGTGCTCCTGCCGCCAGTTGAGACCCTTCGCGATAGCGTCCTGATGCGAGCCGCTGAATGCCGCGAACACAAGCTTTCCGCTGTACGGCTGGCGTTCGTAGATATCCATTCTCGTTACTCTCGCGTAAAGCTCGCTGAGCGCGGGCAGGTCGGAGAAGTCAAGTCCCGGGTCAACGCCCTGCGAGTACATATTCAGCGCGAGGGTGATGATATCGACGTTTCCAGTGCGCTCGCCGTTTCCGAACAGGGTGCCTTCGACGCGTTCCGCCCCCGCGAGCAGACCCATTTCCGCGTCCGCGACCGCGCATCCGCGGTCATTGTGCGGGTGCAGCGAGACTATGACGTTTTCGCGGTATTTCAGGTTTTCGCACATATACTCGACCTGATCCGCATAGATATGCGGCATGGAGACCTGCACCGTCACCGGCAGGTTTATGATTACCTTGTTGTCCGGAGACGGCTGCCACACGTCAAGCACCGCGTTGCATACATCGAGCGCGAAGTCAGGCTCGGTGCCGGTGAAGCTCTCCGGCGAATACTCGAAGCTGTAGTTCCCCTCATACTTTTCGCGGTATTCCTTGCAGAGCTTCGCGCCGGAGACGGCTATCTCCGTTATCTCGGCCTTGCTCTTGCCGAACACCTGCTCGCGCTGAGCCGCCGAGGTGGAGTTGTAGAGATGCACCACGGCGTTCCTGCAGCCGCGCAGGGCTTCAAACGTCTTTTTTATGATGTGCTCGCGGGACTGGGTGAGCACCTGTATCTTCACGTCGTCGGGGATAAGCCCGTCCTCTATCAGCCTGCGGCAGAACTCATACTCGGTGTCCGAGGCGGCGGGGAAGCCGATCTCGATCTCCTTGAAGCCCGTCTTTACGAGCGCTCTGAAAAATTCAAGCTTCTCGCCGAGGCTCATAGGTGTGATCAGCGCCTGGTTCCCGTCGCGAAGATCGACGCTGCACCATATCGGGGCGTGATCTATGTACGGCTTTTCCGTCCATTTTCTTCTTGCGGCAGGCGGCAGGAAGAAATGCCGCGTATATTTCTCTGTGTTTTTCATCGGAGACCTCCCGTTTTCATCTGTATCTCCATTATACAACATTCCGGGCCGAAAATCCATATACCTGACAAAATTTTTCTGTTTTTTTCTCCGGCTCCGCAAGATTGACAAGAGGGCTTTGCTGGTGGTATAATACTGTAAGTGAGAACAAACGGAAATGAGGTGTGCGCAGATGCGGAAATTCAACGCTGTCCTGAGCGTTATCATGATCGGGCTGTTTTTGTATCACGCGCTCGCCGGAAGCGGGCTGCTGACAGGGCTCACGGAGTTCAGTCCGCTGTCTGCCGCACTGCCTTCGATAATACTTGCCATACTCACGGGTCTGCATATCATTGTCGGCATAAAGCTGACTGTCGATACACTGACAGCGCAAAAGCGCTCCGGAGCGGGCTATTTCCGCGAGAACAGGCTGTTCTGGCTCAGGCGCATAAGCGGGTACGCTCTGATACTGCTGCTTGCCGCCCATATTTTCGGAATGACCGGTGAGACCGTGGACGGCAGTTATATCCCGCGGACATACACGCTGCCGCTGCTGCTGTGCGATCTGATACTTGCGGCGGCTCTGATGCTGCACCTGTCCGTGAACATAAAGCCGCTCGCGCAGTCGTTCGGCTTCAATGCCGGGAAAGGCGTACTGACCGTCACGGCTGTCGTCCTTTCGGCAGTGCTGATAGTGTCCGGCGCCGCGTTCATCATATATTTCGCGGGGTGGCAGACATGAAGGTGATAAACATTATCGGCGCGGGGCTTGCGGGGCTCTCGGCGGCGCTCACTCTGGCGGAGAAGGGCATACACACCCGCCTGATATCGCGGCAGCCTTCGGAGCGCGCACAGTCGGTGCTTGCCGAGGGCGGGATAAACGCCGCTCTCGATACCATGGGCGAGGACGATACGCGGGATCTGCACTTCGAGGAAACTATGCGCGGCGGGGCATACCTTGCCGACCCGGTGGCTGTAAAAGCCCTGACGGACGGGGCTCCCGGCATCGTGGAAAGGCTCGCGGCGGCAGGCGTGCCGTTCAGCCGAAACCCCGACGGGAGCCTGATGCTCCGCAGCTTCGGGGGGCAGAAGAAAAAGCGCACAGCCTTCGCGCAGAGCAGCACGGGCAAGATGATAATGACCGCGCTCATCGACGCGGTGAGAAGATACGAAGCGGCCGGCCTTGTGGAGCGCCTGCCGCACCACACGATGATACGCCTGCTGATAACGGACGGAGTATGCGCCGGAGTGCGCGTCCGCGACGACTACGGCGGCAGGCTTTACGACTGCGCCGGGGCTGTTATTGCCGCCTGCGGAGGTCTGAACGGCTTCTTCCCGGGCGTCACCACCGGCACTTCGGACAACAGCGGCATGGCGGCGGCGGTGCTGTTCATGCAGGGCGTGAAGTTAGCGAATCTTGAGATGATACAGTACCACCCCACTACCGTCGGCATACCCGGCAAGCGCTGCCTTGTGAGCGAAGCGGCGCGCGGCGAGGGCGGCAGGCTCTTCTCGGAGAAGGACGGCGTGCGCAGCTATTTCATGGAGGAACGCTATCCGACGCTCAAAAACCTGATGCCGCGCGATGTGGTGTCGCGCGAGATGTATTCCGAGCTGCGCGGCGGGGCGAAGACATTCCTCGATATGACGGGCATTCCCGGCGAAACATGGGAGCATAAACTCTCCGACCTGCGGGAAGAGATCATACACTACCTGTCGCTCGACCCGGCGGCGGAGCCCGTACCGGTGGAGCCGGGGATACACTACTTCATGGGCGGCATCCACGTCAACGCGCGCCACGAAACGAACCTGCGCGGACTGTACGCGGCGGGGGAGTGCGCGTGCATCTATCACGGGGCGAACCGTCTCGGCGGCAACTCTGTGCTGGGTGCGCTGTTCGGAGGTATGACCGCCGCGCAGAGCGTTTATGAGTACAGGAGCAGGCCCCGCATGACGGACGCGGTCTTCAGCGGACACGACCAGCTTGACTGTGAGCCGTCGGACGCTTTTTCCGCGAGTCTCGGCTATATGCTGCGCGAGGGGCTCGGCATAGTGCGCAACGACAGCGGCATACGCACCGCCCTCGAAAGCGTGCAGATGCTCGGCTATGAGAACGAGGCCGAACGCGCGAAGAAGGCGCTTGCCGAGGCGATGCTCTATTCGGCGCTCGGACGTATGGAGAGCCGCGGCGCGCATTACCGGGAGGATTTCCCGGAGACATTTGAGGGCTTTCGCGGCACGACGGCAGCGCAATTCCGCGATGAGCGCGTGAGGATAACTTTTGAAGCTGTCGGGCAGGGAGAATGAAATGGCTGTAAAATTTGAGATACTGCGCAGACGGAGCGCTTCCGACCCGCCGTACACCCAGACGGTCATATACGACCGGGATACGGACACTACGGTCGCCGAGGCGCTGAAATACATCAACGCGGAACTGCTCGCGGACGATCCGGTGTCGTGGGAGCACAGCTGCGGGCAGAAGAAATGCGGAGCCTGCGCGATGCGGATAAACGGGCTGCCGAAGCTCGCCTGTGACGTCCGGCTGAAAGACTTTCCCGGCGGAGTCATAACTCTTGAGCCGCTGAAAAAATTCCCGGTCGTGCGCGATCTGATCGTTGACCGCAGCGTGATCTTCGACGACCTGAAAAAGCTCGGGGCATGGCTGACGGAGGACGCGGGTCCGGACAGCACGGGCAGCGCCTACGACGCGTCGCGGTGTCTGCGGTGCGGCTGCTGCCTTGAGGTATGCCCGAATTTCTACGCCGGGGGGGAGTTTTTCGGGGCGGCGGCTCTCGCATCTGCCGCGCGGCTGATATCCGAAGCGCAGGGCTCCGACAGGAAACGACTGTACGGAGCGTATAACGAACGCTTCTACCGCGGCTGCGGGAGATCGCTTTCGTGCCGCGATATCTGCCCTGCCGGCATAGACACCGAGCGCCTCCTCGTCGCCTCCAACGCGGCGGCAATATGGAAACGGCTTGCCAGAAGCAGGGATTGATATTTTCGGCAAAAAGCGGCTTGATTTTTTTTCGTTTTTGTGATATAATTACTATGTGGTTTTATAAACTCTGAACTTTATCGTGCCGTCCGGCACGGTAACAACACTATCAGGAGGTAAAATATGAAGTTCGGAAAACGTTTATTATCCTGCTTCCTGTCACTTGCCCTTGCTCTCAGCATGGCAGTCGGTACAGCCGGCGCCTATGAGAACGAAAGCACCGCTTACCCGGGTGACAGTTACGAAGCTATGACCCTTCCTTCCGGCGAACTCCTGCCGACGGGCGACAGAATAGGCCCGCAGGGCAGAGAAGTCTCCGACAGCGCGGCCAAAGCGGCAGATGAAGCTCTGGCGCAGAGACCCGTGTCCGTCAGCACGAACAGAGGCACGGCGTATACATACTCGTGCAGTTACTTTTACAGCACGTTAAACTCGGCGGAAAAGACATTCTATACCGGAATGAAGAACGCCTGCGAAGCTATTTTCGGCAGTACGACCGACTATTCCGAGTTCGTGGATTACGGCGGCGGCGATATTGAGTATCTGGTCGGAAAGGTCAGCTATGCCGGTCTTACGCTGGATCGGGCCGAGAGCATATTCTGGGCATTCCGTTCCGAAAACCCGCAGTACTACTTCCTTTCCAACGGTTATGGTTGGAACGGCGCCAGTTATTTCTATCTGCAGTTTGTGAACCGTTATGGTCACAACTACAGACTGTATTCGGAAAGAAAGGCTGCACAGCAGGCTATCGACGCACTTGCCAACGACTGGCTGCCCGGTGCAAAGGCACTTGGCGACGAGGTCGAAAGGGAAATGTACCTTATAGATAAGATCGTCAAGTACCTTGTGTACGATGACGAAGCCGTGAACGGCAACGATGACCTCTTAAGCTTTGACCAGAGCCTTATAAGCGGTGTCCTGCGCAAGACGACCGTATGCGCGGGCTATGCGATGCTGACCGCGTTCATGATGAACGCCGCCGGTCTTGACTGCGTTTATGTTGACAGCATCGGCCATGCATGGAACGCTATAAAGCTTTACGGCAACTGGTATCAGCTCGACCTCACATGGGCGGACATAGGCTCGACATACGACAATGACTGGATCAACAAGAGCTATGCCACATTCCAGACGCTCGACGGCGGCACCAGCCACAAGTATGATTCATTCTGGGATGGCATAGTTATGCCTGTCTGCATATATGATACAGTGCAGCCCTACGCGCTTCCCGTAAATGCCGCCAATTTCCCGGACGCTGCGTTCAGGAACTATATCCTCGCTGTGATAGACACCGACGGCAACAAGGCTCTCACCGACGATGAGATAGCGGCGGTTACAGAAATCACAGTAGCAGGAATGAGCATTACCAAGTTCGGCGGCATCGAGAAGTTCACGGCGCTCAAAACACTTGACTGCTCCGGGAACAGCCTCACGGCGCTCGATCTTTCAAATAACACCGCTCTCACTGACCTTTGCTGCTCCGGCAACAAGCTCACCTCGCTCGACCTGACCGCGAACACCAAGCTCGTGAGGGCTTCCGGCGAGGACAACCAGCTCAGCAGCATAAACGTGAGCAAGTGCACGCTTCTCCGGGAGCTCCGCCTGCGCACAAACAAGCTGACTTCCATTGATGTCAGCAAGAACACCGCTCTCAAGATACTTGACTGCGGAGACAACAAGATCCCGACTCTTGACGTAACAAAGAATACGGCTCTTACACAGCTTTCCTTTGACGTTAACCTTTTAAAGACGCTTGATGTAAGCAAGAATACCGCTCTTGAGATACTCGACTGCTCGCATAACCAGCTTACCTGTCTCGATCTCTCGAATAATCCGCTGCTTACAAATCTCGCGTGCGTGAACAACGAATACAACATAGGCGGAGTTGTCGGTTCCTTTGCGCTTTCCGCTCTTCCGGGCTTTGATCCCGCCAAGGCCTCCGGCTGGGACGGCGCGGATTACGACAGCACGACAGAGTCCCTGATAAACTTTACCGGCGACACCGTTGAATACTTCTATGACTGCGGACAGGGCCATACGGAAATGTTCAGGCTTGTCCTCGGCGCAGTAAAGTCGATAAGCATAAGCAGCAACCCCACAAAGACGGCATACTATACCGGCGACGATCTCGACGTGACCGGCGGTAAGGTAAAGGTCATCTTTGAGGACGGCACTTCAAAGATCATAGATATGACGGACGACATGATCTCCGGCTATGACAAGAATGCTTCCGGACGTCAGACCATTACCGTTACCTACGGCGAAAAGACGGCGACATTCACGGTTAACGTTACGGCTCTCGCAGCTACCAAGCTCGAGGTGCTGAGCGCTCCCGCCAAGACCGCATACTTCCTCGATGACGCCATAGACCTCACCGGCGGTATGCTCCGCGTCACCTACAACAGCGGCAAGACCGAGGATATAGCGA
>CAMVBT010000067.1 GCA_947165805.1 uncultured Clostridia bacterium | reverse complement strand
GAAAAGTTTTTGCCCAGCTTTTTTCAAAAAGCTGGCCGCCGGAGGCACTCGAGCGTTAGCGACCTCTCGAGCGTTAGCGACTTCTTGTTCCCGTTCTCGAGAGTTAGCGGCGTTACTACAGGCTGATATGTGTATTTATATAATTTTTGCCGTCGCAGGTTATGTACTTTATACTATCATCTGATACGGCGTAATCCGCTGAAAGCATACGCACGGTGCTTATGCCGGAGCAGAGTGCCGGTGCTGTGCCGTTCTCCGACCAGTAGAGAGAACCGCCGCTCGCGAATGTGCAGACTCCGTCCGCTGCCATGCACACGGCTCCCGCGTCAAGCGATATCTTCACCGGTGCGCCGCCGTCCGTCCACCACAGGCGGTACTCCGTGTCCCGGAAATATATGCTTCCAAGCTCCGGAGTCGCGAAGAAGTCAAAGACCTTGTCCGCTATGACCGTTTCCTTTGCGAACGAGCCTGCCGTACCCTTCATCGCCAGCTTCGAGTCCCTGATATACAGCAGTTTCCTGCCGTCCGCAGATACGGTGTACGAACTTACCTTATCAAGATCAAGGAACTTCCTTGTCCTGTACTCGCTGCCGTTTCTTTCAAACTGCATCAGGTCTGCGGAGGCTCCCGTATGATCCACAGCTTCGCCTATGAACAGGTCGAAGCCGTCATGCTCCTGCTTCATTCCCGCCGGTGTGAATGGCTTGACAGTCCCATTGAATACCGGTATCCTTGAAGATGAAACGCTGTCGAAAACGAAAGTTGCCGGAGGTGTTCCGTCTGTAAAAAGTATCTGTGTGCGGTCGGCGGAAAAGGCTTTCACCGTGCCGCAGCCGCAGACAGCCTCGAATTTGTCCGAGCCCGCCGCGCACGTCATCAGCATACCGCCGCCCTGTCCGTAAACGAGCCCGCTGCCGCTGACCGCGAAAACGCTGTCTGCGCCGGACAGTTCTTCGGTGACGCCGCCGCGGCAAGCGTATATCTTCATCTCGTTCCTGACGCTCTCGCCCCAGACAGCCGCGCTTCCGTCGGGCGAAACTGTGATGAATTTGTCGAAGCCCGTCAGCTCGCCTATCTGTTCGGGGCTGCCGGAATTGCGGTATATCTTTTTGTTCTTCTCGTAAAACGCGGTGTCGGAGCTCTCTGCAAGCGCGAATATGTGCGAGCCCGAAACACCCGTGTCGAGCTTCGTGACGCCGCTTTCGCGCGCGAGGTAAAGGCTGCCGTCGGTGCCGAGCGCGAGCATCGAGCCGAGGGAGTTCGTTTCGCTGCGGTGTATGTTGCTCAGAGTCTCCGTTCTGTTTCCGGCGCTGTCGAAAAACGTACATTCGTAGGCTTTCGTGACGGTCTTCACCGTCCCGGGCAGCTTTTCGTATCCGACAGCCGACACGTCCGTGACAAGAAAGAAGAACACCAGCACAGTCGCCGCGGCCGCAAGCCCCAGCGCCGCGAAAATGACGATCTTTACGGTATTTGACTTTTTCTTCATTCGTATGCCCCGTTTACGCTCTCACGAAATGTATGAGCACGGAGCGGAAGTCGCCCCACTGCTCCGGAACTATTATCCCTGCCTGCATTAGAGCCGCGCCGGAATACTTCTTCTCCGGCTTCGCCTCGTCGTAATAGTAAGCGTCCGGGTCGAGCCCTTTGAGCTTTATGCGGCGGGAGTGCATATTCGGACGGCGGAGCACCTGAACGAACTCGAACAGCGCCTCGCTTTTGTCCTTCGCGACGAACTCCCACGCGTCCCAAGAATCGTCTGCGAACATATTGCCTATGCGGTAATGGTCGCCTGTGCGGACAAGGGGATTGTATTTCTTGAACTGCTCTATCTGTCCGGGTATGGCATCTCTGTCCTGCTGCGGTATCTTCGTGACGTCCAGCTCATAGCCGAATGTCCCGACCATTGCGACATGACCGCGTGTCTCAAACGGCGTCTGCCTGCCGACGGTGTGGTTGGGGCTGTCGGAAACGTGCGCGCCCATGGAGGAGCAGGGGTAGCAGAGCGACGTGCCGTACTGTATTTTAAGGCGCTCTATCGCGTCGGTGTCGTCGGAGCACCATATCTGCGGCGAGAAGTACAGCATACCGGGGTCATAGCGCGCTCCGCCGCCGGAGCAGTTCTCAAGGAGAATATGCGGGTAGTCGGTCGTCAGTCTGTTCATCAGGTCATACACGCCGAGGACGTATCTGTGCCATATCTCGCGCTGGCGCTCTTTTGGCAGGGCGTTGGAGGCGGGCTCGGTTATCTGGCGGTTCATATCCCACTTGATGTATTCGATATTGGCGCTGTCGAGAATTTTTCTCATCATGCCGTAGACATGGTCGCGGACGTCTTTTCTCGAATAGTCGAGGACGTACTGCTCGCGGCTCATGGTGAGAGGCCTGCCCTTTATCTGTATCGCCCAGTCCGGGTGCTGTCTGTAAAGGTCGGAGTCCGGCGATATCATCTCGGGCTCGAACCAGATGCCGAACTTCATTCCGAACGAGTTCACCTTGTCAACAAGGGCTTTCAGTCCGCCTTCGAGCTTCTTCTCGTTTACGAACCAGTCGCCGAGCGAAGAATTGTCCGAGTCGCGGTGCCCGAACCAGCCGTCGTCCATGACGAGCATCTCTATCCCGAGCTCCGAGGCCTGCTCCGCTATGCTGACGAGCTTTTCTGCGCTGAAATCGAAGTATGTGGCCTCCCAGTTGTTTATCAGTATCGGGCGGCGCTTGTCGCGGTATTCGCCGCGGATAAGGTTGTTCCTGTACAGGTCGTGGAAGGTGCGGGACATCTTGCCGAGCCCGCTGTCGGAGTACACCATAACGACCTCCGGCGCGGTGAAGCTCTCGCCCGCTTCAAGCAGCCAGCCGAAGTCCGTGCCGTTGATGCCCATTAAATAGCGCGTCCTGCCGAACTGCGTCACCTCGGCTTCGGAGACGAAGTTCCCCGAGTACACGAAGTTGAAGCCGAACACCTCGCCGGTATCCTCGTCGGCGTTATGGGCGCAGAGTGCGGTGAACGGGTTGCTCTGGTGGCTGGACTCGCCCTTCATCGAATCGACGGACTGCTTGCCGCGGTGCAGGGGAGAGCGCTCCGGAAAGCGTTCCCGCGCCCACGAGCCGTTGAGCGTTATCATATCCATATCGTCGCCGTCGAAGTCCACGCAGGCGGAATATACGCGTGTGAGCTTCACGTTTCCGGTGCCGGTGTTTTTCACGATGAGAGAGCGGGTTATAACGTCGAGGTCGGTGAACGCCGTGTATATTAGCGTAGCCTCCAGTCCCGCGTGAGTGTCCTCGAGCGTTATCTCGAGAGTCTGCGCCTCGGAGGAGTCGTTCACGAACGTCGCGGGGATTCCCTCGAGAGCGGGCTTGCCGTCGTATATCCTGTGTGACTTATAGCGCAGGTCTGCGGCTGTGGAGCCGTCCTCCTCTTCGATCGAGAACGCGTGCTCGCGGTAGTCGCCTATGCCGAAGCACGGGTATTCGAGCGGCAGGCAGTCCATGTAGCTGCTGAGCTCGCGGAGATTTTTCTCCGGTGTGAACGGAGGCTCGTCAAGGCGCAGAAGATAGGTCATATCGTCGTCGGGCAGAGCCTTTCCGAAATATGTGTGGGCGAGATAGCCGCCCGGAGCGGTCTGCAGTATGTAGCTTGTGTCCTTCGCGGTGAGCCGAAAGCTCTTCGCGGCTTCGTTGTAGGTTATCGGCATAGTTATGTCCTCCGGATATTTGATAATACGATTATAACACAGAGAAAAATTTTTTTCAAGGCTTGGCTGTGAAAATCTTGAATTTTAAACAGTAATATGTTATGATAGTGATAATAAAACACCGAAAGGAAGAAATGCAATGATTGAAGTAAAATGGCTCGACAGCGCCGTATTCTACGAGATATACCCCCAGTCGTTCAAGGACACGAACGGCGACGGTATTGGAGATTTCCGCGGCATAGCGGAGAAGCTCGACTATATAAAGGAGCTCGGCTGCAACGCGATATGGATGAACCCGTGCTACGATTCGCCGTTCCTTGACGCGGGCTATGATGTGCGCGACTATTACAGGGCGGCTCCGCGCTACGGCACGAACGACGACCTGAAAGCCCTGTTCGGTGAGATACACAGCCGCGGTATGCACATACTGCTCGACCTCGTCCCCGGGCATACGTCATGGGAGCACGAATGGTTCAGGCAGTCCTGCCGCGCCGAACGCAACGAGTTCACCGACCGCTATATCTGGACTGACAACACATGGGAGGCTCCCGAGGGCATGAACGCCCTTATCGGTCTCGCGGAGAGAGTGGGAGCCTGCGGGGTGAACTTCTTCTCGCATCAGCCCGCCCTCAACTACGGCTACTACAAGCCGAAGCCCGACAAGCCGTGGCAGCAGCCGACGGACGCTCCGGGACCCAGAGCGACTCTTGAGGCTATGAAGGATATCATGCGCTTCTGGCTGAACATGGGCTGTGACGGATTCCGCGTCGATATGGCTCCGTCCCTCATCAAGAACGACGAGGACAGAAAGGGCGTCATCGCGCTCTGGCAGGATGTGCGCGCCTTCCTCGACCGCGAGTTCCCCGACGCGGCAATGGTCTCGGAGTGGGGCGAGCCCGACAAGTCCTTGCAGGGCGGCTTCCACATGGACTTCCTGCTGCACTTCGGACCCTCGCACTATAACGACCTCTTCCGCTGCGACAGGCCGTTCTTCGGCGGCGGGGGCGACGCCTCCGAGTTCGTGAAGACCTATAAGGAGAACCTTGTGAAGTCCGGAGGCAAGGGTCTTATGTGCATACCCTCGGGCAACCACGATATGTACAGGCTCGCGAAATACATACACGGCGACGGACTGCGCATAGCGTTCGCGTTCCTTATGTCGATGCCCGGAGCTCCGTTCGTCTACTACGGCGACGAGATAGGTATGCGGTATGTCGAGGGGCTGTATTCAGTCGAGGGCGGCTATGAGCGCACAGGCTCCCGCTCGCCGATGCAGTGGGACAGCACGGAGAACGCCGGTTTCAGCACCGCGCCCGCCGACAGGCTCTACATCAGGCTCGACCCGGACTCCGGCAGACCCACCGCCGAAAAAGCCATGGCAGACCCCGGCTCACTGTGGCATGAGATACAGAAGCAGATACGCATAAGAACGGAGCATCCTGCTCTGCAAAGCAGGGGAGACATAGAGTTCGTGTACTGCGAGAAAGACAGCTGTCCTCTCGCCTATGTGCGCGGGGGAGGCGGCGAGAAGATACTCGTCGTCCTCAACCCCTCCGCTAAGCCAGCGGCGTTTGAGTGCGGACTTGTCCCCGGCGAAGCGATATACTGCTTCGGGGGCGGGCTTACCGCTAAGGCGGGCGTAATTACCGCTCCCGCTCATTCCGCCGGGTGGTATATTCTCTGACGTGTCCGGATATTGACATATTTTTTCCGATGTGTTATAATTAAACAATAAATCTTGTTTTCTTCCCGGACAATCAAGGTACGTTCCGCTGCGCAGCGGAGCATGAGGTCATCTATGAGAGAACAATTCACAGTCATATTCCTGCTGCTGATACTCGGGCTGATGACGTGTGTGAACATCGCGACAAGATCGCGCAAGAAGATAAGCAGACCCGTCGGGCTGCTGCTTGCCGCGCTTATCCCGCCTGTCACCGGCAACCTGCTTATCATCTGCTCGACCGTACAGCTGTACGCCGATATCGGGCGCTATATATATTTCATAGGCATGGACTTTGTCATGTTCGCGCTGATGAAGTTCACGGACGCTTACTGCGGACGTCCGGAAAAGCGTATAGCGCTGCGTAATATCTGTTACGCGCTGCTTCTCATAGATGCCGTTCAGCTTTTCAGCAATATCTTCTTCGGTCACGCGTTCGGCACCGAGATGATCGAGGTCGAGGGCGCACCGTATTACACGTTCGTGCCGTATATCGGACAGGCCTTCCACAGAGCGGTGGACTACGGCTTACTTGTCGGGGTCATGATAATATTCATCGCCAGAATGATACGCGCTCCGCGCATCTACCTTGAGCGCTACGCCGTAATATTCATCACCATGATGATCTGCGCCGCGTGGCAGACGCTCTATATATTCTCCCGCGCGCCGATAGACCGGTCTATGATAGGCTTCGGAGTGTTCGGACTGCTGATATTCTACTTCTCGCTGTACTACCGGCCTCTGAGGCTGCTCGACCGTATGCTGGCGGACGTCGCCTCACAGATGAACGAGGCTCTGTTCTTCTTCGATGCCGGTGAAAGGTGCATCTGGGCGAACGAGCCCGCTATGAAGTTCTCGGAGCTCACGGAGGACGATCTTGAAAAGGTCCCGGATTTCCTTGAGTGGCGCTTCGAGTACATAAAGGATCTTCACGCCGAGGAATGGTCGTCGCCCTATGAGATAGGCACCGGCGACAGCAAGAAGTACTACTTCCTCGACAAGCACACTCTGCGCGACGAGAAAGGCCGCGTTACGGGCTCGTTCCTGCGTGTCCGTGACAACACCGAGGAGCAGAAGAAGCTCCAGCGTGAGCTATGGTGCGCCTCGCACGACATACTGACCGGGCTGTACACGCGCGAGTTCATGTATGAACGCATACATCAGGCGCTCACCGAGGACCCCGATACCGATTACTACATCGTCTTTGTGGACGTAAAGAACTTCAAGATAGTCAACGACATATTCAGCACCGCGTTCGGCGACCACGCCCTGCGGCGCATAGCTGCCAGGATACGCGGCTTCTCTACGGAGAACTGGGTATACGGAAGGCTCGCCGGCGCAACGTTCGGCGTATGTCTGCCGGTCGGGGAGTTTCAGGAGGAGCAGCTTGAGCGCAGATTATCCGGCTTTATCGTAAGCGACGGAAATCACGAATATCATCTGCTCATACATCTCGGTGTGTATCAGGTGACCGACCGCAGCGCAGATGTCGCGACCATGTTCGACCGAGCGTATGTGGCGCTCTCGGAGATAGACGAGGATTACAGCAGACATATCGCCTACTATGACGAGGAGCTGCGCAGCAAGCTGGTCTGGGAGCAGCATATAAGCACCCAGCTCGGCGAAGCGATAGCGAACAGGCAGATACAGCCCTATCTCCAGCCGATAGTTGACAGCTCCGGCAGACCCGTGGGCGCCGAAGCTCTCGTCCGCTGGATACACCCCGAGGACGGCTTCCTGTCTCCCGGTTCATTCATACCCGTGTTCGAGAAGAACGGCATGATCGTCGAGGTAGACCGCTATATGTGGCGGTGCGCGTGTGAGATACTCTCGCGCTGGAGTGACGAGCTCCCCGACCTCTTCATTTCCGTCAACATCTCGCCGAAGGACTTCTATTTCATGGACGTCGTTTCGGAGATAAAGGGGCTGACCGAGGAGTACGGCATCGAACCGCGGCGGCTGCGCATCGAGATAACCGAGACCGTCATGATGAACGACGGGGAAGACCGCATGAGGATACTCAACGAGTTCAGGGAGCTGGGCTTCATCGTGGAAATGGACGACTTCGGCAGCGGCTATTCGTCACTGAATATGCTTAAGGATATGCCGGTAGACGTGCTTAAGATAGATATGAAGTTCCTGAGCATCTCGCAGAACCGTGACAGGGCAAGAAAGATAGTGCAGAGCATAATCGGCCTGTCCGCCGATCTCGGCATCGAGTCGCTGACCGAGGGCGTTGAGGCCGAATACCAGTACAACGCGCTCCACGAAATGGGCTGCAAGCTGTTTCAGGGCTACCTGTTCTCCAAGCCCGTACCCGTGGCCGATTTTGAGAAATACTGCCGGGACAGCCGGTAAAACAAAAACTGCTTCTTCGCGGTGTCGTGCCGAAAGAAGCAGTTTTTTTGTGTTTGTTTTTTCCGGGAGTCCGCTGTCAGCGTTTCCGGCAGCGGGAGCACTTTGTGCAGTTTCCGCAGCAGGAGCCGTTCTTTCTTCTGCGAACCGACGCGATAACTGCCGCCGTTATCGCGGCTGCCGCGCCTACAAGAAGTACGATATCTATAACACTCATATCACTGCACCCCCATAAGCAGAAGCACAGCCCGAACGAGCAGCGTTCCCGCCCACGCGACCGCGCACTGCCATACAACGAGCGCCGCCGCCCATTTCACGCCCATTTCTCTGCGTACAGTGGCGATAGCCGCGATGCAGGGAGTATAGAGCAGCGAGAACACAAGCATACTCGCCGCCGCGAGCGGAGTCAGCACAGCAGTGATATTATCTCCGTACAGCAGCTCCAGCACCGAGACTACGCTCTCCTTCGCCATAAAGCCGCTGACGAGCGCCGTGCTTATGCGCCAGTCCCCGAGGCCTACCGGCATAAGGAGCGGAACGGCAGCGCCCGATATCAGCGCGAGTATGCTGTCCGCAGGGTCTGTCACCGGGTCCATGCGCAGGCTGAAATTCTTTAGGAACCATACGATCACCGAAGCGACGAGTATGACCGAGAACGCGCGCTGGAGGAAGTCCTTTGCCTTCTCCCAGAGAAGCTGCGCAACGTTGCGCACCCCGGGCAGTCTGTAGTTCGGGAGCTCCATTACAAAAGGCACGGGCTCGCCGCGGAAAAGCGTGTTCTTGTACAGCAGGGCTCCGAGTATCCCGAACACGATGCCGAGCAGATACAGCCCCGTCATGATGAGCCAGCCGTTGTCGGGGAAAAACGCCGCCGTGAAGAATGCGTAGATCGGCACCTTCGCCGAACAGCTCATGAACGGTGTCAGCAGCACTGTCATCTTTCTGTCGCGGTCGCTCGGCAGAGTGCGGGTCGCCATGACTGCCGGCACCGTGCAGCCGAAGCCTATCAGCATCGGGACAATGCTGCGTCCGGAGAGTCCGAGCTTTCGCAGCAGCTTATCCATGAAGAACGCCACGCGCGCCACATATCCGCTGTCCTCGAGCATCGACAGGAAGAAGAACAGGGTCACGATTATCGGCAGGAAGCTCAGCACGCTCCCGACTCCGCCGAATATGCCTTCGATTATAAGTCCGCGTATGGTGCTGTTGACCTCGGCGGTCTCAAACGCGCTGTCTGCCGCGGCGATAAGCGCGTCGATGCCTGTTTCGAGCATCTCCTGAAGCCATGCTCCGATCACATTGAAGGTCAGGAAGAACACGGCTCCCATTATAAGAATGAACATCGGGATAGCAGTCCACTTGCCCGTCAGGACCTTGTCTATCCTTGTGCTGCGGATATGCTCGCGGCTCTCTGCAGGCTTTGTCACGGTCCTGCGGCAGAGCTTTTCTATGTAGGTGAAGCGCATATCGGCTATTGCCGCGCATATATCGAGGCCGCGCTCGGTCTCGGTCTGTTCCGTGATGTGTCCGAGCATATCGAGCTCGTTTTCGTCGAGCGCGAGCTGTTTCAGCATGAGCTCGTCGCCCTCCGCGGCCTTGCTCGCAGCGAAGCGCACGGGCAGACCGGCCTTTTCCGCGTGATCCTCGATCAGGTGCATTATGCCGTGCAGGCAGCGGTGAACCGCGCCTCCGTTCTCGTCCTTGCCGCAGAAGTCGCGGGGCAGGGGCTTTTCCTGATAATGCGCGATATGCACCGCGTGATCCACAAGCTCCTCGATACCGCTGTTCTTTGCGGCGGATATCGGTACGACGGGGACTCCGAGCATTTCCTCCATTGCGTTTATATCCACGCTGCCGCCGTTCGCGGTCAGTTCGTCCATCATATTCAGCGCGATGACCATAGGGATATCGAGCTCGAGGAGCTGCAGAGTCAGGTACAGGTTGCGCTCTATGTTAGTCGCGTCCACTATGTTGATGATGGCGTGGGGCTTTTCCTCGAGCACGAAGCTCCGGGAAACGATCTCCTCGCTGGTATAGGGCGACATGGAATATATCCCGGGCAGGTCGGTCACGGACGTGTCGGGTCTGCCTTTTATGGGGCCGTCCTTGCGGTCAACGGTCACACCGGGGAAGTTCCCGACGTGCTGCTTCGAACCGGTCAGGCGGTTGAACAGCGTGGTCTTGCCGCTGTTCTGGTTCCCGACCAGAGCGAACTTCATCACAGTCCCCGCGGGAAGCGGGTCGCCGTCTCCGCGCAGGTGGAATTTTCCGCCTTCGCCGAGTCCCGGGTGGCTCGTTTTT
>CAMVBT010000066.1 GCA_947165805.1 uncultured Clostridia bacterium | reverse complement strand
GGCCTGTATGTTCTCACAGCGAATGAGGACGGCAAGGACAACGGCTGCATAATCAACACGGCACAGCTCCTTACCGACGAGCCGCGCCGCATTACCGTAGCGGTGCAGAAGAAGAACCTCACCCACGATATGATACTCTCGACCGGCAGGTTCAACATCTCCGTGCTCACGGACAAGGCGCCGTTCCAGACGTACAAGGAGTTCGGCTTTGTGAGCGGCAGGGAAAAGGACAAGTTCGCCGATACCCCGATAGAGTTTGCCCGCAGCGAGAACGGCATAGTCTACATCGCGGACAAGGTGAACGCCTACATCTCCGGCAAGGTTATCGACAGCAAGGACTACGGCACGCACACCCTGTTCACCGCGGAAGTGACCGAGGCGCGCATGATCGGCGAGGGCGACTCCGTGACCTATGATATCTACCAGAAGCACATCAAGCCCAAGCCTGCTCCGACAAAGAAGAAGGGCTTCATCTGCACGGTCTGCGGCTACATTTACGAGGGCGAGGAGCTCCCGCCGGACTTCGAGTGCCCGCTCTGCGGCCACGGCGCAAGTGACTTTGAGCCTTTGAGCTGACCTCTCGATTTATAACAATTAAGATAAGCGGCAAAGCCGCAACCATAATTTTGCATTTTGCATTCTGCATTAATAAAAGGAGGATATGAAATGACACCGAAATTCTACAAATGCAAGGCCTGCGGACAGATATGCGCCGCTGTGGAGAAGAAAGCCTGCCCGTTCAAGTGCTGCGGCGAGCCTATGGAAGAGCTCGTTGCCAACACCGTTGACGCCGCGAAGGAGAAGCACGTTCCCGTAGTGACCGTTGAGGGCAATATCGTAAAGGCTGCTGTAGGCTCGGTCGAGCACCCCATGACCGACGCGCATCTCATTCAGTGGATATGCCTCGAGACAGCGCAGGGAATGCAGAGAAAGGTGCTCACGCCCGCCGACAAGCCGTTTGCGGAGTTCGCGCTGACTGCCGACGACAAGCCCGTGGCGGTCTACGAATACTGCAATCTGCACGGCCTGTGGAAGACCGATATCTGACCGTTTATAGGAAGAAAAAGAAAACTGCTCCTTTTTCGGGGGCGGTTTTTTTGTCGATTACAGTTCGGTTACAGCAGCGAGTAATATTGGTAAAACGGTAAAAACGTTTTCGTAAAAAGATATAAAATTATTTAGATTTGGTTGATTATTTTGATAATTGTAAACGTTTTTTGTTATTTAAGATAAAATATACGATATAAATAATAAAAATATGATATGACAAAATTACTCGCTTTAGTATAATGACAGTAAGATGCCGGAAAGTTCATCCGGCAGTGTGAACGTAAAAATCAGAACTATGAAAAACGAAAAAACGGAGGTATCGGAAATGAAAACAAAGAAGATCGTAAGTATCATCACAGCGGCAGCTCTCTCGCTGGGTATGGTCGTATCGGCGGGCGCCCTGCAGAAGTTCGGCGGCAGCAAGTTCGATTCGGGCTTCGATTACTACGAGACCGACAAGTTCGAGAAGTCGAACGGCTGGTCGAACGGCGGAATGTTCGACTGCACATGGTCGGGCGACAACATCAGCTTCAGCGGCGGCAAAATGAACCTGTCGATCACAGGCAACAGCTGGAACGGCTACAAGGCAGCGGAGTACCGCACAAATCAGGCATTCGGCTTCGGTATGTATGATGTCAGCATGAAGCCCGTAAGAAACGACGGCGTCGTAACTTCCTTCTTTACCTACACCGGCCCGTCCGACGGCACAGTATGGGACGAGATCGACATCGAGTTCCTCGGCAAGAACACCAATCAGGTACAGTTCAACTACTACACTTCCGGTCAGGGCAACCACGAGTATGTTTACAACCTCGGATTTGACGCTTCCCAGAGCTTCCACCAGTACGGCTTCTATTGGGACAGCAGCAGCATAACATGGTATGTTGACCAGAAGCCCGTCTACACAGCCTACAACAATATCCCGCAGACACCCGGCCGTATCATGATGAACCTGTGGAACGGCAAGGGCGTTGACGAATGGCTCAAGCCCTACAACGGCAGAGCTCCACTGACCGCGCAGTACGACTGGATCTCCTACACGGTTCCCGGCTCGGGCAACAACAACAATAACAACAATAATAACAACAGCTGGAACAACAACCAGCAGCAGAACAATAATAACAACTGGAACAACAATCAGCAGCAGAACAACAATAACAACTGGAACAACAATAACAACAATTCCGGCTCCTTCAGAGCAGGCCAGAAGTACGTCATCAAGTCTGTCAACAGCGGCAAGGCTCTTGATGTTTCGTGGGGCTCGAAGGACAACGGCGCGAACGTTCTCCAGTACAGATACTGCGGTTATGAGAACCAGAAGTGGTACATCGAATCTCTCGGCAACGGCTACTACTCGATAAAGAGCGCCAACAGCGGCAAGTCCCTTGACGTAACGAACGGCTCCACCTCCGACGGCGCGAATGTTCAGCAGTGGGATTACCACGGCGGCGACTGCCAGCAGTGGAAGATCGAGTCCGTGAACGGCAGCTGGTCGATAATCAACCGCAAGAGCGGAAAGGCTCTCGACGTTTCCGGCAGATCTAAGGACGACAACGCCAACGTTCTCCAGTGGAGATACAGCGGTGCCGCCAACCAGCTCTGGACCATCGAAGCGGTCTGAATAATTGACAATTGATAATTGACAATTGACAATTATAGTGTCGCCTACGGCGACGATCTGAATCGTGACGAGACCCGAAGCTGATGAATGCTTGAAAAAGTATTGCTATCAATAAGAATATCCGTACAGTGATGAAACTCTGTACGGATATTTTTTTATAGTCCGCGAGGCGCAAAACAGGTCGCGGCGAGACAAAGAACGAACGAGTAACAATAATTATCAATTGTCAATTACTTTTTCTCGTTTACGAGAAAAAGTCACGCCCATGGGTTGGTGCTCTCGGGGGGGCGAATGCCGACGAGGATGAACTGCTCCCAGAGGTACCACTTGCCGTCCTTCGCCTTGCGGAGCATAACGAAGCGCTGGCTGTCGGCTCCGCCGGAGGTGAGGAACATCTTCGCGTAGCCCTCGTTCTGATATGTGTAGGGGTTCTCGCTGACCGTGACGGTGTAGGGCTGAGAGGGCTTGTAGTCGTTGCCGGGGACTGCGCCCTTGAAGTACGACCTCGGGACATAGTCCGCGTCACGGAACCTGTCCTTGATGAAGCTGTATTCGGCGGGGTTAATGGTGCGCGGACCGCTGACGAACTCAAACATCTTCATCGAGAGGTCGGGGTCCTGCGGATAGAAGCACAGCGCGAGCACGGTCATAGCCGCTGTCTCGAAAGGCGTGGAGAGCGCTGCCTGCGGGAGAGCCGTGAACTGCTCGTAGGTATCGGGCAGCGAAGTGAAAACGACGTCCACGGACTTGTTGCCTGTCTGCTGCTGCGGAGCTGCCGGTTTGCCGATGTTGTCAAAAAGTCCCATTTATGAGAACCTCCTTTTTGTTTTTTATAATATGATTATAGCACCAAATTCTTCTGAGGTCAAGAGAAAAATAAATTGACACAGAACGGCGGATGTGGTATAATTTAATAGCAGAAAACCATCTCTTCGCTAAAGGGGGTTGAGGAAAAATGCTTGAAAGAATTTTTAAACTGAAACAGCACAATACAAACGTGAAGACCGAGATACTTGCGGGTATCACGAACTTCATGACAATGGCATACATACTTGCCGTGAACCCGAGCATACTTTCCGCGGCGGGAATGGACGCAAACGCGGTAAGGCTTGCGACCTGCCTCGCATCGTTCAGAGGAACGATATGCATGGGACTTATGGCAAATCTGCCCTTTGCGCTGTCCGCGAGCATGGGACTCAACGCCTATTTTGCGTATAATGTCGTACTCGGCAACGGCTACACATGGCAGGTAGCCCTGTTCGCGGTATTCATTGAGGGCATCATCTTCATAATCCTCTCGATAACCAACGTCCGCGAGGCATTATTCAACTGCATACCGCTTGCGCTGAAAAGAGCGATCTCCGTCGGCATCGGCCTGTTTATCGCGTTCATAGGCCTCCAGAACGCCGGTATAGCCGTTGACTCCTCGACCCTTGTCGCGCTGGTGAACTTCCGTGACAGCTTCCAGACCTCCGGTATATGCGCTCTGCTTGCGATAATCGGAACTCTCGCTATGGCGATAATGTATATCAGACACGTACCCGGTTCGCTGCTCATAGGCATTTTCGGCACATGGATACTCGGCATAATCTGCGAGCTCTGCGGGCTGTATGTTCCCGCGCCTGATGCCGGATTCTATTCGCTTATCCCGACGTTCACGATGACGGACTTCTCGGCTATCGGCCTTACATTCGGCCAGTGCTTCAACCTTGATTTCAGTGCGGTAGGCATCGTGAACTACATAATAGTTGTATTCTCGTTCCTGTTCGTTGACCTGTTCAATACGCTCGGAACACTCATCGGCGTAGCGTCCAAGGCGGATATGCTCGACGAGAACGGCAAGCTCCCGGGAGTCAAGCCCGCGCTCCTCGCGGACGCGATAGCCACCTCCGCGGGCGCTGTACTCGGCACCTCGACCACAACTACATTCGTTGAGTCCGCGGCAGGCGTCGGCGCCGGCGGCAGAACGGGTCTTACCGCCGTAACGACGGGGATACTGTTCCTGCTTTCGATGTTCTTTGCTCCGGTATTCACGGCTATACCGTCCTTCGCGACGGCTCCGGCTCTGATATTTGTCGGTTTCCTGATGTTCAGCTCGATAACACAGATCGAATGTGACGAGAAGAACTACGTCTCGGCTGTCCCCGCGTATCTCTGCATAATTGCTATGCCGCTGTTCTACAGCATCGCCGAGGGTATTTCGATAGGCGTTATCTCTTATGTCGTCATTCATCTCTTATGCGGCAAGGCAAAGGAAGTCAACCCGATAATGTATATACTCTGCGTTCTGTTCATACTCAAATACATATTCCTGTGATACAGGCAGATCATTATGGCAGCATATACACTTAAAACTGCGGGTCTAACAGACTTCGGCGTGATGATGACCGCCGGGTCAAAGGGCATACCGCCGGCTTATTAAACGTCCCTGCTGAGCGGCAAGGTCTGCTTTGCGGACGAACATAAAAAATATCCGTACATCGTTTTATCGCTGTACGGATATTTTATTTATATAATTACTGTTTAAAGCGATCATCGGCCTCGGGTCTCGTCACGATTCAGATAGTCGCCGCAGCGCAAAGCAGGACGCTTTGAGTTCGTTCCAAAACGCCGCACGGACGCGGCGATACAAAGAACGAACAAGACTCCACAATTGTCAATTATCAATTGTCAATTCATGGTTTTTCGTAAGAAAAACCATGCTGATTATGAAGATAACGGCGAGCACGCCGATATACGGGATAAACATTTCAACTGCGGACAGCCCGCCGAGCTTCATCATTGCTTCCTCGTTTGAGAAGAAAGTGAACATCACGCCAATGCTGAGGTTGTTGTTTACCGCGTGAACGAACGCCGCCGGATATATCGACTTCGTTTTCTCGGTAAGAAGCGTCATAAACGCGTTCATAGCCGTACACATAAGGCACATCAAACCGATGCCGACGAACGGATAGCCCGGATAGTCAACGCCGAAATTGTGTCCCGCAACGGTGAGCGGCGCGTGCCAGAGCCCCCAGATAATGCCGCCGGCGATAACTGCGAGCGGCTTCGGCATGAGCTCCATGAGCTTGGGCATCATGTAGCCGCGCCAGCCCCATTCTTCACCGAAAGCGGGGAAGAACACGATCAGCGAGTACGCGAACTGTAACAGAAACAGTCCTATGCTCTGTATATTGAAGTTGTTGAAGGTATCGCCGAAGCCGCTGCCGTTCATGAAGAACGCCCATACCAGCACCGCGGATAACGACGAACACGCGAGCGGAACGATCACGGAAGCCGCGTAATATCCCATTTTTCCTTTTGTATTCAGCCCGAGGTAGGTGTTCCTGAAGCCCTCCTTCGTGATAAGGCGGGTGAGCAGGTGCGCTATCGACGGTACCATCATTCCGAACACGCCTACACAGTAGTTCGCGACCACTGTGTCGGGGTTCTCCGACGCGTATATCGGCTCGCCGAAATACGACCACATCACGGGAACGATGATGCAAAACGGAAGAAACGCGAGGACAAGAAATATCACAAGCCTTTTTACCGTAAGCTTCTTATCACTGCTCATAGCTCTCCGCCCCCTTTCTGTATATCTTCACCGATATCTTGCAGGAGATGTAGTACGCCGCTATCGAGATGTACGGGAACAGCGCCAGCCAGAAAATAATGTCCCCGCTCCCGAGCCATGCCATGAATGCGCCCAACGGGTCATCTTCGTTTTCAATAAACCATGAAATATCGCCGAACAGGAAATACACCGCGACCATGGCAAATACGGCAAGTACCACGCCGCCCTTTATCTGGAGGCCGCGGTCTGCGCCGAAGAGTATCATGAACGGTATCTCCACAGCCGCGAGGAAGAGATGCAGGCTGAACAGGAGAGGCAGTACCGCGGTGGTGCTTACCGTTCCTCCGAGCATAGCGGTCAGTATGGTGTCGGTGATGAACATTATGAACAGAATGCCGAGAGCCTGTATGAGAAGATAATAGTATTTAGCTTCGACGTGACCCTTAGCGCCCTGCGGCAGAGACATAGCGAACGCGCAGCAGGTCTTGTTCTCGTCGGCATGGAACAGCGTTGCGCTCGCCATGGACGGCAGCCAGAAAGCGAGAAAATAGCAGGCGGAAGAAGCGGTCAGGACGTCTGTAGAGGAAGCGGAAGCGGGTTCTACAGGAGTCACGCCTCGAAGCGTATAGCCGAACAGCGCCGCGAAAATAAGCGTAAGGCCGCAGAGTATCGCGGTCACGAGCGTAAATATCATCGACGATCTGTTGATGCGGAAGTTTTTGTAAAGCAGTCCCGACATGGCTTATTTCTCCCTCCTTCTGTACATGATATACAGCACGGCAAATCCCACTGCGAACACTCCCGCGAATATCAGCGGAGTGAACGGGAACACCTGCTCGCAGAGCGCGGCAAGATCGAGCTCCGCCTGATCGTTTGTTTTTTTCGACGGATAGTTGATGACCATTATGGTCAGCTCTGTCACTATAACGGTAACTATCAGAGCTAACATTCCCTTGTCCATCCCGCGAAAAGCACGGATGTATATCTGCGCGACGACGGAGAGCACAGTTACGGCAGCCGCAGCCGTTACGACACAGGCAAGCTCGGTATAAGTGACCGTGGTGCCCGCGAGCAGGTCGATAATGAGGATATACCCGACCGCGAGACCGACGGACAGCGACGACGCGATGAGCGTCATCAGCATCTTGACAAAGGCGCGCACAGCGGGCGTGACGGGCGTGCATTTCGCGAATCTCTGCCATATAGATATCTCGTCCTTGCCCGCAATATCGGTGCCGGAAAACAGGAACGTCATAGCCATGAGTCCCGGCATACCCTTCATCAAAAGATATACTGTGTCGGTCATCTTCTGCTTTATACCGTCAATGTCGAACGTCGAGGGACTCGCGTTTTCTCCCGCGACAACGTCGATCATTTTCGCGAGGTTTCCGTAATGAAAGCTCATAAGTATGAGCCAGCCGAAAACGGCGGTCGCGGCGAACATTATCAGTCCCGTGATGTATGACTTTCTTGAAAGATAGAACTCGCGGTAAAGAAGTCCCGAAAAAGAGCCTTTCTTCATTATAATCACTCCTTTAACTTTAATGCGTTTTTGCGCAGCAAAACACGTTCGCTCCGAACGTGAGCATTGAAGTTATAAGTATGAAGATCTTTGATCTTCATACTTATGACCCCTCCTTTATTGCCATTCCTTCTTTTCACGGTTGACGTAGAACAGCATTATCTCTTCGAGCGTGGCCTTTTCGATAGCCGCACCGGAATATTTCTTCAATGCGGAGGCTCTGTCCGGTATCATCAGCTCCGCGCCGAAGTCGCTGACGCGCGCGCTGATGAAGTCGCCGGGGTCGATGTCGGCGTATTCCGCCTTGGTGCATTTCATCAGGGCGTGTGTGTCGAGCACGTCGTCCTTGTAGCCCATGAGAAGTATCTTTCCGCGGTCGATGAAGGTCACGCTGTCCGCGATCTTTTCGAGGTCGCTGGTGATGTGTGAGGACATGAGTATCGACCTTTTCTCGTCCATGAGGTACTCGCGGAACATATCGAGTATCTCGTTTCTTACGACGGGGTCGAGACCCGTGGTAGCCTCGTCCATTATGAGCAGCTCGGCGTTATGCGAGAGGGCGGTGGCTATCTGCATCTTCATTTTCATGCCCTTTGAGAACTTGCCGAGCTTTTTCTTTGTGGGGAGCCCGAACCTGTCACAGAGCTCGAAGAAGCGCTTCTCGTCCCACGCGCCGTACAGTCCAGCGAACATCTTCGAGAGTGCGATGCCTGTGAAGCTGTCGTGGAAGGGCAGCTCGTCGAACACGACGGCTATGCGCTCCTTGACTTCGTACTCGTCTTTGAGGTGGTCGAGCCCGAGCAGCTTTATCTCACCGCTGTCGATCTTAATGATGTTGAGCAGGGAGCGGATAGTCGTGGTCTTGCCGGCGCCGTTCTGCCCGATGAAGCCCATTATGCTGCCCTTGGGAACATTGAAGCTCACATTGTCGAGCGTGAAGCCGTCGTATTTCTTGGTGAGACCGCTTATCTCAATTGCGTTTTCATATTCAGTCATTGTCAGTTTCCTCCGAATACATCAATTCTATCATTTCCTTGAGGTCGTCCACGCTCAGGCCGCAGAGCCGTGCTTTTTCGCAGGCTTTCGCGAGAAGCTCCTCGGTCCGGCGCACTGTTTCTTCGCGCAGGAAGTCGGTGTTCTGCGTTTTTACGAAGCAGCCCTTTCCGGCGAAGTTCTCGATATAGCCGTCGCGCTCCAGCTCCTCATAGGCGCGCTTGGTGGTTATGACGCTTATGCGCAGCTGAGCGGCGAGGGTGCGCATCGAAGGCAGGGCGTCCCCGGCCTTGAGCTCTCCGGCTATTATCTGCGCCTTGACTTGTGAGACTATCTGCTGATAGATAGGCTCGTCGGACGAGGTCAACAATAAAATATCCATAGTTCCTCCGAGAAAAAATTGTATATATACACTATGCACAGTATAACATACACAGTCTCAAATGTCAATAGGTAAAACGAAATATTTTCCGGTTTTTTTGAATTTACTACCTTTATAATTAAAAAAACGAGCTGCCGAATCGCGAAACACCCTATGGTCATATTGCACAATGGCGAGGTACAGTTTATTGTATGTAATTACAAATTTGTCTGTACACGCAGAATTTGTATTTACAATCCGCGAAAAATATGTTATGATGTTAGTACAAGTATAAGCACTGCCGGCATTGCAGAGGTGGAGTGAGAGCGTTATGGAAGATTACAAATACATGACAATAGTCGAATGGGTGAAGGAATACATATCCGCGAACGGTATGAAGCCTAACGACCGCTTCCTTACCGAGAAGGAGCTCTGCGCCGTACACGGTGTCAGCAGACAGACGGTAAGACAGGCGCTCATGCAGCTCGAACGCGACAATATACTCTGCCGTGTCCGCGGGAGCGGCACATTCGTCAAGAGCGCTGCCGCGGCGCCGCACACGGTCAGCCGCAATATCGGCGTTATATCGACATATTTCAGCGATTACATCTTCCCGCATATAGTCACCGGCATCGAGAGCGTGCTCAATGACGCGAACTGCCCGATGACGCTCGCAACGACCCATAACCGCGTTGCCGAGGAAACGCAGGCTCTCACGAGCATGATCGCGAACGGAGTCCGCGGCCTGATAATCGAGCCGTCCAAAAGCGCTCTGCCCAACCCGAACATTGAGCTCTACCGCGAGCTGAAACGCAGCAATATACCCGTCGTGTTCTTCAACGCCAAGTACCCGTGGGCGGACAGCCCGTGCGTGGCGCTGGACGATGAAGCGGCAGGGAAGATGGTCACCGACCACCTGTTCCGGTGCGGCCATACACGCGTCGCGGGACTGTTCCTCATGGACGATATGCAGTGCGCTGTGGATAGGCTGAATCGCGCCCTTGCC
>CAMVBT010000065.1 GCA_947165805.1 uncultured Clostridia bacterium | reverse complement strand
GATAACATTGCGACCCATTTCGGACAGCAGGTTCGCGGTCTTATGTGTGCCGTTTCCTCCGAGAGTGAGCAGGCAGTCGAGCTTCTGCTTTTTGTAGGTCTGTTTCATTTCAGAGACCTTGTCTATATTGTCTTCCTCGATCACCTGCATCATCTTGTAGGGAGTGCGCTTAGTGCCGAGTATTGTGCCGCCGCGGGTCAGTATGCCTGCGAAATCCAGCGGAGACATCTTCTCGCAGTCATTGTGTATAAGTCCGTAATATCCGTTGTGGATACCTATTATCTCGATCTTGTCCTCACCGAAGAGCTGATAGCAGCCCTTTGCAGCGCCTCTTATCGTAGCGTTCAGACCCGGGCAGTCGCCGCCGCTCGTGAGAATACCTACTTTCAGTTTTGCCATTATTATACCCTCCTTTTATTGTTGGCAGTCTGTTCTGCAACAAAATACTTACAGATATTATACTATATTTTCCCGAAAAAGTCAATAGAACAAACGAATGTTTTTGTGCAATATATATAAATTATGAAGACAGAACTACAATTATGAGCAATTAATAAAAAACTATTGATTATTCAAAGTATTTGCAGTATAATATAAACTGTTCTATATACATAAACACATCGGGAGCACATATATGAGAAAAAAGAAAAAAACGTCAAACAGCCTTGATATATGGATAGTTATCGCTGTATTGCTTGCTATATCGGTGATATTTCTTATGATTGTCGGGATACGTTATATAAATGATGAACAGCTGGAAACAATGGCCGATACTCAGGTAAATATCATTGAACCTGCACCACAGACTTCCGCAGCCGAAAAAGAAACCACAACAACGTCTCCCGCCGTTCCAATTACGGTAACCGAAACATCATCCGAAACAACGGTCGAAACAACGGAAACGCAGGCCACAACTACCGAAACAACGACCTCCGGGACCGAAGTACCGGCGTCAGAAACGTCCGCGGCTACAACCTCCGAAACCGATGCTCCCGAGACAACACCGATCGAAACTTCAGCCGCAGAAGCAGCGGTACAGACGACAGCGGCAGGCTCCGATACTTATGATATTTCGTATTTTTCCAATGATCTTTTCATAGGCGATTCGATATATACCGGGCTGTATCTGTATGGTTATTTCCCGAAAAGTCAGGTATTCGCGGCTGTCGGAATGGGACCGAATACCGCTTCCACCGTAGAGATAGACGGTTATACCGCCGCCGGCAGAGCAAAGGAAATGCAGCCTCCGCATATCTTCATTATGCTCGGGACCAACGGACTCGCGTATCTGGACGCTTCTTTCATGGCGGACAGTATGAAAACGCTTGTGAACGGACTTCACGAAGCCAGTCCGGAAAGTGAGATATGCATTATCTCTATCCCTCCCGTGACCTATGAGCACGAGCTCGGCGGGAACGAAACAATGGCAAAAGTGAACAAATATAACAGCCTGCTCGAGACCGCAGCCGGTGAATGCGGCGCCACATATCTCGATCTTTGCAGCCGGCTGCAAAGCGACAGCGGATATTTTTCCTCAAAGTACGCCGAAGCCGACGGACTTCATTTCCTCGGTGCTGCATATAAGAAAATGCTTTCGTTCTTACAGAACAGCACACAGCAATAAATACAACGAACCCCGTCCGGATAATTCCGGACGGGGTCTTTTGTATGTGGTCATAATGTTCCGAATATCCTGTCGCCCGCGTCTCCGAGACCCGGAACGATATATGCGTTCGAGTTGAGCTCCTTATCGAGAGCACCAACATATATCTGAATGTCGGGATGTGCGTTCTCAAGAGCTTTCAGGCCTTCCGGAGCCGCGATTATGCACACGAATTTTATATTCTTGCAGCCACTTTTCTTGATAAAATCCACAGCGTGTATCGCAGAGCCTCCCGTAGCCAGCATCGGGTCGGGCAGAATGACGAGCCTCTCATCAATGTGCTTGGGCATATTGACATAGTATTCGTGCGGCTCATGCGTCACTTCGTCACGGCTGAGACCAATATGACCTACCTTCGCGGACGGCATTACATTCAGCAGACCGTTCACCATTCCGAGTCCGGCACGCAGTTTCGGTATTATATCGGGTTTTCTGCCGCTGAGCACAGGCACTTTTGCTTCCGCTACAGGCGTCTTTATCCCCACAAGCTCGGTAGGAAGGTCGCGGAATACTTCATACGACATAATAGTCGCTATTTCTTCTACAATGTGCCTGAAATCGCGCGTTCCGGTATTTTCGTCACGAAGCAGGGATATCTTATGATTTATCAGCGGGTGATCCAGAATGATCGTATTGCTCATTTTTACATCCTCCTGTTTTCAACATCATTTCAAATAAAATGTTTTTTGATAAAGCCAAAAACCGTGCTCCAATACAATTCCGGGTCTTTCACAACGGCTTCGGTGTGATCGGCTCCTTCGACCGAGAGCAGTTCCTTGTCACTGCGCGGGCAGGCGTTGTACAGTTTATCCTGCATTCTGTAGGGTACGAAATTGTCGTTTTTTCCGTGTATGAAGCAGATCGGGACATTAGCGTTCCTGACAGCCTTCATACAGTCGGCGTCCTTCAGAAGGCTCCAGCCCTTCATCGCCCGTGTGATAAGGTCTGTGATCCATAATGCGGGGTATGGCGGCAAATGCAGTACAAGCCCCATAGTATGCTCAAATTCTTCCCTCACGGTGGAATAACCGCAGTCCTCAATCACGCAGCGTACATTTTCCGGCAGTTCCTCCGCCGCGGCGAGCATAACGGTAGCGGCGCCCATTGAAACACCGTGAAGAACGATGTTTTTATAGTTATGCTCTTCGGAAAGCTTCCTTGCCCAATCAACAACATCAAGCTTTTCGAGATGTCCCATCGTAGTCTCTTTATCACCGCTCAGACCGCAGCCGCGCTGGTCAATGACAAGGATATCCATACCCTCATCATAGTACCTCTTTATGTAAGTGTACATATCCTTCCATTCGGCATCATAGCCGTGAACAAGTATGACCAGATCGTCGGAGCCGTTGTCAAAACGCGCGGCGTGCAGGCAGTAGCCGTCACGCGATACCATATAGAGGTCTTCGCTGACATTTCTGTCGAGCCATTTTTTGTTCTCCTCCGGAAGCTTTCCGCAGAACCCTTTTCCGTGTTTCCTGTCGATGCAGAGATATTTCTTATATAAAAGTGCGGAAAAAGCCGCAATAACGACCGAAATAAACGCAATTACGCCGATCAGTTTCTTCATTTCCGTCACCGTCCTTTTATTTCACTTCTATTAATATATCATTTTACACAAATAATGTCAAGTATTATAAATTCCTGTCAATGCTCATATATCGGACGCTTTGCCGCAATATCTCCCCTGAGCTTTATGCGGGCTTCAAGAACGATCCCGGTATCGCTCACATCATAGTTCTTTTCGGTATCCAGCACTTCATAGGGCTTAAGGAAATTCGCAATGTACATTTCAAGCTGACGGTCACGTATTTTCCTGACATCTTCCGTTTTTCTGGTAACTGTCCCTTCATTGTATCTCGTATATGTCTCCGTTCTTATCTTTACCGGCAGCTCTATACCTGCGACGGTGACCTGCTGAGTATCTTCGCTGCAGACTGTACCGGAAATATCTTCCTCACCGTTGAGAGGGAACACCATTCCGAGTATCATGATCTGCTTTTTTGTGAAGCTGTCACCGGTCGGGACCTTCTCAACCGTTGTAAAGTCCATGGAAAAATCCGCGTCCTCATAAAAGTCGGCTATTACGCTGCCGTCCGCATGAACAAGGATCGTTGAAGTCCCGGAGCTTACTGTACCGCTGACTATGACACTGCCCTCCGCTACTCCGCTTCCGTTTTCATAAAGCATCTGACCCGAACTTATATCAGAGTCAACGATAACTCCCGTCCTTGCGGCCACTATATTGCAGGGCGTCATGAAGTCGATAGCGTTTTCCTGCTTGTCATTGGCTTCATTGAGATAAACATCGGCCTTGCTCCCGTTTATCTCTATGTTTATCCACTTGATCTTATCGGACTTGAGCATTATTCTGCGTTCGGCTTCGAGTGTATTTGTCTCGTTGGCAGGGACCCCGGCTGTGATGCCATGCTCTTCAAGAAGACCGAGTATATAAGCATCCGAAAGCTCCGAATTCCCGTGTATCTGTATGTTCCATACGAACAGCCGTAAAAAAAGTACAAGTATAACCGAAAGGAATGTCCCTATAATGAGCCCCGGGCGCTTCCCGAGCTTTCTGAGCGCGAAATACGCTCCGTGTCGTGAGGTAACGCGCGTTCTGACACCGTACTTTCGTGAAAGACGTGCCGCCGCGGGATAATCGTTTATACTGATATCCGCATAAATTATCCCTTTTTCCGTATAAATGTTTTTCAGCTTTATTCTGTTTGAAAACAGTTCGTTTAAATATTTCTCGCAGTATGCGCCAAGCATGCTGAACGTTACCGTTCCGGACAGATAAGGTCTCATTATTGTCATTCCTTTCAGTTGTCTTCAAATCCTATGGAGTGCAGACTTCCGCTTATTATCACTCCCCTGTCGCTGAAATTCTTCATTTTCATATCAAGACCAGTCACTGTCACGGTCCCGAAAGACAGACGCAGTTTGATGGTATTCTCATCAAACAGGATTATATCCTTACATTCCTCGATCAGTATCCTGTTGTTGTCATTTATCTGTATCATCGAATGATGTATCAGAGTCTTTTTCATCTGTTCGTACTTGTTTGCTATGTCATATTTATTCATTTGATCACCTTCCTGTCAATATATATGAAACAAGTCCGGAATAAATGATATCTGTGTAATTTCGTGATAACTTTTGTTTTACGCATAATATGAAAGAAGGCAGCGTTTTTACAATGAAATTTAAGAACATACTGAAAGCAATACTTATCACCGGAGCCGCCGTACTTATACTTCTGTACCCGTCGGCTGCTGCCGCAAGCACTGTCAGAAGCATAAACGTTTGTATAGATTCGGTCATACCGTCGATGTTCGCCTTTATGGTCATTTCAACTTATATACAGTCGTCCGGACTGTACAAGGTGATATTCAGACCGCTGATGCCTGTGATGAAAAGGCTGGTTAAGGCTGATGAAAGCATGATCTCGGTATTCCTGCTCAGTCTTATCGGCGGCTACCCTGTCGGTGTCAAGCTGTTGAAAGAAACAATTGCGGAAAACAAAAATTATCACGAAATTGCCGATGTTTCCGCCAATGCTTCGGCTTTTTGCTACTGTATTTCACCCGCATTCGCTGTTATAATGCTCGGGAACGGGATATTCGGCAGTACTTCGGCCGGCATCATTATTTACCTGTCAGATATGCTCGCTTGTCTTACAATGGCCATTATAGTTTCAAGAAGAACTCAACTCACCTCTCATACATTCACAGCCGGAAACGGCAAAGGCCTCACAGATGCCGTAAACTCTGCCACTCACGCTCTGGGAGTCATCTGCCCGATAATCATTGCCTTTGATATTATGATAGACTGCATCACCTCGGCACTGTCCGATGCCGGAATAACAGCAACACCGTGGGCAGCGGGAGTTCTGGAGATAAGCAATCTTCTTAAACTGTCATCCGTATCATATTATTCTTTGCCTCTGACCGCTGCTGTATCATCAATAGGAGGCGTGTGCGTTCTGATACAGTGCCTTGCTATAGTAAAGCAAGCTTTTCCTGTGCGAAAATTTCTGCTCGCCAGACTGCCTTGTATGTTGTTAAGCGGCTTATATTCCTTGATTTTCATGCAGTTCATAGATGTCTCGGTGCCGACTGCGGCAGTTTCTTCCACATATACCTATTCTTTCAGCGCAAATAAGATAATTGTTCCGATTTTATTAGCAATGTGCATAATTATTTTTTACAGATCTGACAATTTTTCTGAAAAGGTATAGCAATTTTTAATGAAATATGCTATAATGTATCAGTAAGTAAAGCCCGTATTTATGGAGGTACCTGAAATGGCTAAGAAGAAACTTTTCGGAAATAATATAAAGCCTGCTTGCAAATACTGCCTGCTCTGCACACCCGGAGACAACGATAAATTCTCCTGCTCGAAGTTCGGAGATGTCAAGGCTTACGATGCCTGCAAGAAGTTTACTTATAATCCGCTTATGCGTATCCCCAAGAAGGAAGTTCTGCTTGCGAATTCCGATGTTAACAAGATAGCATTCTGAGACTTACATAAGAAAAATACCCTCATGTCATACTGTGGCATGAGGGATTTTGTTTTTCTTCAAGGCATATTGCCGCCCCTTTCCTCATAATATTGACAGGATAGACAAACCACACAGGAAAGGAACGGTACTGTAAAGGAATGAACATATATCTGCCCGAGGGCGAGCTTGCGAGATGCCCTTCCGATATGACAGAAGCGAATGAATACATCAACAAAGGTCTGCTTGCCGAGGCGGTATGCACCCTCTGCACGGGTGAACATGACCTTATCGTAGATATGGGATTCATAAAAGGACGTATCTCACGCTGTGAGGGAGCTGTAGGCATAGAAAGCGGAGATACACGCGATATCGCGCTTATTTCCCGCGTCAACAAACCTGTTGTATTCCGTATACTCGGATATGAAACGGACGCGCGCGGCGAGAATGTTGCTGTGCTTTCAAGAAGGCTCGCGCAGGAGGAATGTACAGAAAACTATATATCGCGGCTCAAGTGCGGTGATATCATACCCGCAAAGGTCACCCACATGGAACAGTTCGGGGCATTCGTTGATATCGGCTGCGGCATTTCTTCACTGATCCCGATAGATCTGATATCGGTATCAAGGATATCCCACCCGTCAGACAGATTTGTCATAGGCCAGAATATAAAAGCAGTCGTAAAGCTTATCGAAGGCAACAAGATAACCCTTTCACACAAAGAACTGCTCGGAACATGGGAGCAGAACGCCGAGCGCTTCCACACCGGAGAAACCGTCACCGGAACAGTTCGTTCGATAGAAAGCTACGGTATCTTCGTTGAGCTTATGCCCAATCTTGCCGGACTTGCCGAACTGCGGCCGGATATCACGGTCGGAAGCAAGGTCAGCGTTTATATAAAGGCCATAATCCCCGAAAAGATGAAGATTAAACTGATAATCGTTGATTCGTTTGAAAAAACACCAAAAGAAAAGCCGTCCGGGATAGAATACTACATAACCTCGGGCAGCCTCAAAAGCTGGAAATATTCGGCGGAGGGTTCGGGAAAGCAGATAATGACGGTTTTTTAACCTTTCCTGTTTTCATTTATCTTTTGTCTGTACTCGTAAGCAGCACGTTCAAACTTGTTGTCTCCGAACTGATAATATACCCTGTCCTTTATCTCATCTGGCAGGTACTGCTGTTCAACATAATGATCGGGATAATCGTGCGGATATAAATAATGCTGACCTTTTACCGGCGCTCCCTCACCGTCGAGGTGGACATTCTGGAGATGCCTCGGGAAATCGCCCGTATTGCCGTTCTCCACGTCTTTTAACGCCATATTTATCGCCATATAAGCGCTGTTGGATTTGGGCGCGGTAGCAAGCAGGACCACCGCATCGGCTAGCGGTATCCGCGCTTCCGGAAATCCGAGCTGCAGCGCACTGTCAACACAGGCTTTCACTATCGGTATGGCATTGGGGTAAGCAAGCCCCACGTCTTCACACGCTATAACGAGCAGTCTGCGGCATATTGAAGCCATATCCCCTGCCGCGATCAGCCTTGCAAGATAATGCAGAGCCGCGTTCTCGTCGGAGCCGCGTATCGACTTCTGGAACGCGGACAGTATATCATAGTGCTGATCTCCGGCGCGGTCATATTTCATGGCGCTCTTCTGTGTAAGCTGCTTTGCGAGCTCAATATCTATCCTGCTGCTGTTTGCGGCAAGCAGACAAAGCTCCACGGTATTGATGCCCTTGCGGACATCTCCGCCGCAGCCTGCCGCGATATATTCAAACGCGTCCTCGTCAAAGGTGTATTCGATCTCGCTGTCTTCACAGGCGATGCTGAATGCGCGTTTCAGTGCGGGAACGATCTCCGCTTTTTCGACCGGTTTGAACTCAAATACCGTCGAACGTGACAGTATGGCGTTGTACACATAGAAATACGGGTTTTCCGTAGTGGAAGCAATAAGGGTGATATCACCGTTCTCTATATATTCAAGAAGACTCTGCTGCTGCTTCTTGTTGAGATACTGTATCTCATCGAGATAAAGCAGTATCCCCTTTTCCGAACCAAATCCGAAACTGCCTCTCGCGGCTATTATCTCCTTGATATCGGCTGTCGAGCACGATGTGCCGTTCAGTTTATAGAGCACCATATCCGTTGAATCGGCGATTATGTTCGCTACGGTAGTCTTCCCGAGACCCGATGAACCGTAGAAGATCATATTCGGTATCTTTCCGCCTTCGATTATTTTACGTAGAGGCTTCCCTTCCCCGAGGATATGCTTCTGCCCTACTACTTCGTCAAGTGTCTTTGGTCTGATACTGTCAGCTAATGGCATAAAAATTCTCCTATTGAAAACAATGCCGCGCAGAATCTGCCCGGCATTGTTTTTTTACATATTGTCTCCGTCCTTGACATTGTACCTTGCAAGCAGATCCTTTATCTTGCTGTGAGGATCGATTATCTTGCTAATGGAAACGTCGTGGTTCAGCGCAGTTATGAAATACGCGATGTACTTGGAAACATCGACCTCATGGAACCATTTTCTTGACAGGAGCTCGGGAGTCCTGTATGTAAGATTCGTTCCGAGCACATGGTCGATTATTCCGTTATTGACAGCTTCATCGAATTTTTCGAGCCCGTTTGTGAATATCGAATATGTAGCATAGCAGATGATACGCTTTGCATTTCTCTTCTTGAGCTCCTGCGCAACATCGAGCATGGATTCGCCGGAGGAAATGATATCATCGGCAATGAAGATATCCTTGCCTTCAACGGAATTACCGAGGTATTCATGCGCAACTATCGGGTTCCTGCCGTTGACGACTCTTGAGAAATCGCGGCGCTTATAGAACATACCGAGCTGTACTCCAAGCACAGAGGCATAGTACATATTGCGGTGCATAGCGCCTTCGTCCGGGCTTACCACAGCGAACGTATCCGGTGTGATATTAAGGTCATCGATCGAACGGAAAAGCGTCTTGAGCACCTGATAAGTAGGCATTACGTTATCGAAGCCGATAAGCGGGATAGCGTTGCATACTCTTGCGTCGTGCGCGTCGATGCAGATGATGTTCTCTACGGACATTGCCGCAAGCTCTTGAAGAGCGACCGCGCAGTCGAGAGACTCGCGGTAGTTTCTTCTGTGCTGTCTGCCGCCGTAAAGAAGGGGCATTATGACATTGATGCGGTGAGCCTTACCGCTCATTGCCTGGATTATTCTCTTCAGATCCTGGAAATGATCGTCCGGCGACATAGCATTCTGTCTGCCGAACAGCTCATAGGTACAGCTGTAATTGCCGGTATCTACGATGATATAGATATCATCGCCGCGAATGGACTCCTTGATAAGAGCCTTTGCGTCACCGGAGGAAAAACGCGGACAAGTCGTTTCGATAAGGTAGGAATCAATATTAATGCCGCTGTCCTGAGCCCATTGAACAAGATAGTTGTTGATCTTTATGCCGAGCTCCTTTGCGCCGTCCATTGCGATTATCCCTATGGGAGCAACGGAATCCTGCGTATTGAGTACGATCTGACTTGCTTTTGTGGTCATAGAAAATTCTCCCTCAAACATTATTCATACAGCGGATATTTTTTGCAGATAGCGGTAACCATTTCTCTGATCTTATCCTTGGAATTATCGAAATCCTTTGCTGTAAGGTAGATGCACTCGGCGATCTCCTTCATATCGTCTTCCTTGAGGCCTCTGGTGGTCACGGCAGGTGTTCCGATGCGGACGCCGCTTGTGAACGCGGGCTTCTGAGGATCGTTGGGGATAGCGTTCTTGTTTACGGTTATGTAGACTTCATCGAGCTTTGTCTCAAGATCCTTGCCCGTGATATTGAACGGACGAAGATCAACGAGCATGAGGTGGTTGTCCGTACCGCCGGAAACCAGATTGAAGCCCTTTTCGAGCAGCGAGTCAGCGAGTACAGCGGCATTCTTTACGATCTGTCTGCCGTATTCCTTGAATTCGGGCTTGAGCGCTTCACCGAAGCATACAGCCTTTGCAGCTATTACGTGCATGAGCGGGCCGCCCTGTGTGCCGGGGAATACCGCCTTGTTGATCTTCTTGGCGAGCTCCTCGTCATTAGT
>CAMVBT010000064.1 GCA_947165805.1 uncultured Clostridia bacterium | reverse complement strand
CGCTATTTCGACAGTTTTATCAACCGAGCCGGTATCGGTTATTATCAGCTCGCTGTCAACATTGTCGAGTATCGGCTTTATAGCGGCAAGGCACTTCTCGAGCCACTTCTCCTCGTTTTTGACTATCATTCCGATCGTGAGTTTCATACTTCCACCGTTATTTCATCATATTTCTCAATTGTTCGATCTCCGGGTCACCGGGAGCTATCTTTGCGTATTCATCAAGATACTTTTTCGCTGTATCAAACTTACCTGCCGAGATCATCTGTTTCACATTTGATTTCAACATCATCGCCAGCTTTTCCATTTCCGATGATACAGGGGTTTTCTGAGTACTGTCAAGTTCTGCCGAAACGATGTTGATATATCCCTTGATCGGATTTACGGAATCCGGGAAATCGTTCAGCGCTCTCTTCAATACCGCAAGGCACTCTTTGTATCTGCCGTTTTTTCTGTCGGCATCGGCTTGTCCGATGACCCTTGAAAGCTTTATCGGCTCACATTCGGAGTCTCCGCTGTATAAAGCACCTGTATCAATAAATCTCTGGATCAATTTATCAATACAACTATTATTTTTCAGCGCTTTATTTATTATGATCTCATACAGGAGCGCCGCTTTCGGCAGCTTATCCCGTTCTTCGATCTTTTTAAGATAATACTCTCCCGCAATATCATAAAATCCGGTGATATTGTCACAGCACAGACTTGCCGTCAGTGCGGTCTGCCGGTCATCGCCGAACAGCAGATGTGATATATCCAAGCCATTTTTCATCAGCACTCCGACAGCGAAAAACAAGTCAGCCTGTCTTTCAGCGGCAAGATAACGCGAAACAGGGAATGTGTTCACAAACTGTTCCATTTGCCGGATATTTCCGCATCTATCGCAGCAATCCGTAAATCTCGCGATCATATCTGCAAGATTCCCGTCTCCCGAAAGCGCGGGTAAGTATATATACCTGTCTCCGGTAACGAGCTTTCCGCTGTTTACAAGATCGAACAGACGGAAAAATTCACAGAACGCGTCAAGAGCCTCGTTATACCGCTTAAGACGCATCAAAGCAACAGCTTTTACTGCATATATCTCAGTATCGGCGCATATCTCCTCCGCTCTCATTTCCGTGTCAAGCGAGAAATATCTGTCACACAATTCCAGAGTTCTCTCGTTTTCGCCGCGCGACAGATAAATACGCGCCTTTTCATGCATAAACGGTATTATCGCGTCACTTTTTGTTTCAAGCGCTTTTTCTATCCCTTTATCAAGATACTGCTCCGCTTTCCCGGTCTCCTGCTCCCGGAGCTCCTCATACAGATAGTAGTAAAGCAGTATGCTCTTTCTTTCGCCCTCCGGAGCTTCTTCAAGCTCCTTCAGCAATATCCGTTCGTTGCGTTTCATTTTCGCAGCCGCATCATTGCCGCTGTCATAGAAATAACCGTAATGCTCAACTATCGTATCAAGCTTTTTTATCGGCTCCGGCATCGGGTCAAGCACTTCATGAATCCTGCCGACAAACCTTGTCTGCGGAAATCTTCTCACTATCCGTATGACATACTGATCTATATGATCCTGTTTGTCCTCACTTCGGATATTACGGTAGGTAAAGGACGCACTGCCGTATTTTTCACATTCGCCCGAATTGAAAAACGCGATCAGATCATCGTATTCAGCAAACACATCGTCCGCGTCCACAAACATGAACCACTCGCCTTTGGCTGCGGAGAACGCAGTATTCCTCGCAGCGGAAAAATCATCGCACCAATCGAAATGAAGCACATTATCGGTGTATTTTTTTGCTATTTCTACTGTCCTGTCGGTAGAGCCGGTATCGGTTATTATCAGCTCACCCGAAACATTGTCAATGATAGGCTTTATTGAATCGAGGCATCTTTCAAGACGGGATTCCTCATTTTTTACTATCATTCCGATAGTGAGTTTCATAATATCACCCTATGATCTGCAATTGATCTCATTCTCAAGTTCGCCGATCTCATTGTCGCCCGGAACAAGCGTTTTATATTCCGCAAGCATCTTAGCAGCAGCTTCTATATTGCCCGCAGCTATCTGCCCGCGGATATTGCTCTTGATCTGCGCGGAAAGCCGCTCCATTTCACTCTTACCCTGTTCAGCAGATCTGATATGATCGTTATATTCATTCAATACTTCCTTGCTGTAATCGGAAACAAATTTCGCTATCGGCTCATATATCTGTATTGCTTTTTTCAATTCGGATATACAATCCTTGTATGCTTTTCTCTTTCTTAATTCAGCGGCATTGCCTATTACGACCGCTGCTTTTTCCATGTCGGAAACCGCTTCAGACTCGTTTTGTATACGAATACCTATATCTCCGAATTTTTCGAGAAGCCTGTTCGCGTTCAGAATCACAAACACTCCGGGCTTCGGGCTTGTAAAACCGACAGTGCTCTTCATGCAAGCCTCATAGAACACCAATGCCGCCGGAAGATCGGCTGTATTCTTTATGCCCGAAACATCATAACTGTCAACCGCTTTATTGAAGCCGTAATAATTTTTATATCCGTTCTCCGCGCAGTTTATGAGCTCGGTGCTGTCATCTCCGAGAAGTCCGGATATGTCCGCTCCGGTATTCATAGCGATCATCAGAATACCGGGATCATTTTTGTATGACCGGTCATTGATCTGCTCCGCGGGTATTTCCTTTCCGCTGAAATACGCTTCATATATTTTCGATTTATCCTTAGTCTCAGGCAACATCTTTAACTGATTGATTAAAGATTTTTTATCCTCTATGTAGAATAAAACCTGTTCGAGCTTTTTTATAAAAAGTGTTATTCCGGCTTCATCATGCTTTTGTATATACTCGTTTGTACCGTCAAACCCAAAATGCGTAAGTATTTTTATTTCCGCATCTATAAGTCTGTCGATATGTGAAGCGCCTTCCAAATATTTCGTTATTTCAAGTTTTCTGATAAATCTGTCTGCAAGGTCATATTTACCTGTTTGCTCCGCCGAAATAAGAAATTGCACAACATGGGACAGATAATTACTTTCAGAAGCGACCTGAATGATCATAATATCCGAATCGGCAGTATTTAGCTGCCCACTGTTGACTCTTTCATAAATATCAAAGAATTTAGTATAGGTTTCTACAGCCTCACTATACTGTTTCAGGCAATAATGATTCCATGCTTTCATCGCGAGAATTTCCATATCCGTTGTCAGAACACCCGGACGGAACACTTTATCAAGTCTGAAATAATCATTGCACACCGCCAATGAATTGCTATAATCCTTTTTCAGCAAATAGAAATTCGACTTGTGCTTCATAAGCGGGATCATTGATATATCGTTCAGCCTTTTGGCATTTTTTATGCCAGCCTCGATATATTTGAGCCCTTCGTCCGGATTATCTTCATTTTCGGCAAGCTGAACATAAACAAACGCGCTTGTATTCTTTTCTTTTTCAAGTCTTTTTAATAGCAAATCTCTGTTGCGCGCTGTTTTTTTCTCTCTCTGTTCCTCATTCTCATAGAGATAACCATAATGCACAGCTATATCATTGATATCTTTTTTGGGTGCTCCGTAAGTTGTAAAGACCTCATGCACCACATTTTTGAACCGTGTATTTTTCAGTATCTTTGTCAATCTTGGCTGTTTGTTCAATGCAAAATGACCGTCATGATCAACAATATTCTTTCCTATATATGATGCGGAATTATATTTTTTATATTCTCCTGAATTGAAAAAGTCAATGATATTATCACAAGATTCAAATATATCGTCCGCGTCAAGATACATAAACCATTCGCCACGCGCTTTTTCGAGTCCGGTATTTCTTGCTGCCGAAAAATCGTCACACCAATCAAAATGCAGCACTATGTCCGTATATTTTTTCGCAATATCAACAGTATTGTCGACCGAGCCGGTATCTGTGATAATAAGCTCACTGTCAACATTGTCAAGTATCGGCTTTATCGCGGAAAGGCACTTATCCAGCCACTTTTCCTCATTTTTGACTATCATTCCTATCGTTAATAACACACCGTTCACCACCATTGCAATTGTGTTTATAATAACCTATAATATTATATCACGAAATGATACATTTGTAAAGCCTTTTTGTGAAAAATAACAAAAACACCTCCCGGATCTTACCCCGGGAGGTGCCAATTGTGGTTTAGTCAGTTGCGCAATGCAATGAAACTAAGCAATTTTCTCAAGCTGCGTTACCAATTCTGTTATAATTAGCCGAGGAGCTGGAGAACGCCCTGAGGCTGCTGGTTAGCCTGTGCGAGCATGGACTGCGAAGCCTGCTGGAGTATGTTGGACTTCGTGTACTTGATCATTTCAGATGCCATATCGGTATCTCTGATCTGCGATTCAGAAGATGTCATGTTCTCGTTAGCAGTGTTCAGCGAGTTAACTGTGTGTTCAAGTCTGTTCTGAACCGCACCGAGCTTAGCTCTCTGTGTGGAAACAGTCTTGATAGCGTCGTCGAGCTTGTTGATAGCTGCGTTAGCATCGTCCTGCTTAGCAACGGAAATGCCCTTGATGCCGAGTGCGCCGGAGCTCATATCGCCTACATTAACTGTAAGTCTCTGATCCTCAACGCCGTTAGCACCGATCTGGAATGTAAGACCGTCGCCTGTAGAATTTACAAGATCCTTGTAAACGCCAGCGCCCTTCTTAGTCGCTGTTTGACCCATAGTATTTGCATAAAGCTTAACATCGCCGTCGGGAGCATTAGAGTCAGAAAGCTCTACTGAATAATCGAGACCTTCCTTAGCAAGGAGTCTAGAAATATCATCTTCGCTGTACTCTGTACCTGTAGCAAGATGCAGAGTAAACTCGCCTTTTCTTGCATACTCTGTCTCGTTAGCGGCTGTGGTGTCAGTTCTTTCTACACTTTCCTTACCAGCTGCAACATCAAAACTCAATTTAATCTTACGAGTATCTTCACCATAAGAATTTGCAGTGAATTTGATCTGATCAGCATAGCCATCAGTAGTCGTCGCAGTGCTATCAACAAGAATGCCTGTAAGTGCTACAGCATCACTTTCAGATCTTGCGCCTGCAACTGTCGGACCAATCTTGCTGGTATTATTTGCACTAATTACTCCATTACCAAGTGTAACCTTAACATCAGCTGTCTGTCCTGTTTGAGCTGTTTTCTGCTCATTTGCACCCTTGATAAGTTCATCGATCTCATTCTGGGTGTAAGACTGACCGTTAGCGAGGTTAACTGTTAAGGTCGTACCATTTGCATCCCAAGCAGCATTCTCGCCACCCTTACCAGAAGCGCCTGTTGTGAACGAAACCTTAACACCTGCTATGCTGGAAGATGCAGTTGTACCTGCAGCAAGGTCATTGTTAGCCTGTGTAAGAACTGTGCCATAGCGAGGACCATATTCACCTGTGGAACCGTGTGTTCCATCAAGAGAACCGTCGAGGAGCTTCATCTCGTTGTACTCTGTGGACTGAGCGATTCTGTCAACTTCGTCCTTAAGAGCATCAACTTCGTACTGGATCTGCTCACGGTCTTCGTCTGTGTAGGTGCCGTTAGCCGACTGAACTGCCAGCTCACGCATTCTCTGCATGATATCTTCTGTTTCCTGAAGTCCGCCTTCAGCTGTCTGGATAAGAGAGATAGCGTCGTTAGCGTTCGATGTAGCCTGTGTAAGACCACGGATCTGGGATCTCATCTTTTCGGAGATCGCAAGGCCTGCTGCGTTATCAGCTGCACGGTTGATGTTGTAACCGGTGGAAAGCTTTTCGGTCTGCTTCTTAAGTCCGGATACGTTCTTGCTCATCGCGTTGTTAGCGTTCATTGCGCTTACATTGTGCTGTACTACCATTCCCATAATTGTTCCTCCTTGATTTCCGAATCCGCTCCAATGGGAGGAGTCGGACTCTCTCCGGTCATTTCCTTTACGGCCGGGTCTGTTGTTTTTTACCGTGCCCTCTTGGCATCGGTATGTTGGTTTGTAATTGTGGTCTGTGTTTTGGACGTAAGGTTTTCCGGGAGGCTGCTGCAGTCAACCTTCATCTGACCCTTACAAACATCTTATCGGCAGAAATCCGGAAAACTTTAGCCCTTTTCCGAAAATTTTTTAAAAAATCCTTACTTTTGTGACAATTGTATCTTCCAGGCAACTTCCATTTGTGCAACATTACCAATATTTGACTGTTATTTTAGGAAAGGCTAAAGTTTTCTCGCCTCTCGTCCGATAATATAAAAGGTATATATGATACAATTGTCCGAACAGGAGTTCTGACACGGGAATGATAATAGAGCACAACTTGTCGGCAATGATAGCCGGCAATGCCAATAATAAGAACGTCTCCGGACTGAAGAAGAAAACGGAGAAGCTCTCGACGGGCTACAAGATAAACCGTGCCGCTGACAACGCCTCGGGGCTGTCGGTATCGGAGAAGATGCGTTCGCAGATACGCGGACTATCGCAGGCGACGAACAACTCCAACGACGCGATCAGCCTCATACAGACGGCGGAGGGCGGCTTGCAGGAGACCGAGAATATCCTCCAGCGCATGAGGGAGCTCGCGGTGCAGTCGGCTAACGGCACATACACCGATGACGACCGTGCGCAGATACAGCACGAGGTAGACGCGCTGAAAGGCGAGATCAACCGCATCTCGGAGTCCACCGAGTTCAACGAGATGAAGCTGCTGTCGGGCGAGATAACGGTATCGAAGGTCGACAAGGTACCCACAAGCGACTACGGAGCGCGCTACGGCTCGATCAACTACGATCTCGATATCGGTGGCGGCAAGATAAGCGTGGCGAGCAGCATACAGGGAATGTGGCTGAAATTCACCACCGGAGCCTCCGGAAAGGGCGGCGAGAACGCCTACTACGAGTACGACACCGTCCGCACGCAGGGCGAGCTGACCCAGCATATCACGATCAATCTTGCAGAAGGTCAGACCTACACCGACGACGACATACAGAAGCTGATAGACAACGCAAACTGGCCGAAGAATTTTGAAACGGCTCCGGGACGCGTAATGTTCAAGAGCGAGGTCGGGCAGATACGCGCTGCGGAAGCGGAGACTTACGGACTTCTCACCGGCGACCAGAAACAGGTCATCAAGATAAATGATACCAAAAATGCCGGAAAACTGCCGACCATAACGCCTGACAGAGTTACCTCGACCGGCACTGAAACAGTCACCGATACCAAAGCGTTCTCACTTGTTTTTGACACATCGATGAGTGAAGGCGCAGTAAGCATTGACAAGGCAAGCGGCACAATTACCGCCGGCGCCGCCTCCCGATACGCGACACAGGCGGAAGCAAACAATGCACTTGCGACGATCAGAGCAGCCATACTGTCGGAGCTTGGCGGCGGCTCCTACTACGGAAACACCGTAAACAGCGAACCGGACGGCCAACAGTATGTGGATCACCGCGGAAATGCAGTAAAAGCAGACAACAAACCGTCCTTTTCATTGGGCACCTGCACCGCCGCACCGGGAAGCGAGACAGAGGACATTCTGGACGATGATGACAATGTTATCGGTCAGAACACATATTGTAAACTAAACAGCGGCAATATAAACATCAATGTCAATAAGACACAGTGCATAGCTTACGTCCCGAGTGCTTCGTCATACTCGTTCACGCTGACCGCGGCGCAGTACGGTTCTTATGCCGATTATCAGGCTGACGAGGAGAAGTATAAGTATCCCGACGCGATAGACGAATTCAATATGAAGGCGCTGAAAGGCATAAAGATAAATACTTCTTCCTCGGCTTCGGACGATATCTCTATAAATATAGGCTCGGACAATTATGTGACCGTGACGCTGAAACAGGACGCCATATTCACGGGCAGCGACATAAAGAACGCTATCCAGAGCAAGCTCGACGACGAGGGCTTCAAATACACCGTGGATATGGCCGAGAAGCAGGGTACATACAAAGCGTCGTCAAGCAGCCCGAACTCTCTTGACAGTACGGTGGAAGTTCGTGACAGCGGCGGTAATTCCTCGCAGTTCGCGGGAGGCTCCGGCAGCGCGGAGGGCAGCATTACCAATCCCGGCCACCGCTCGGTGCGCCGTGTAGGCACGGTAGCGGGCGTAAGACAGACCGCCGAAGCCGACCTCACTTCCCTGATGATAAAGTCCGGCAGCGGCACTATCGGCTCGTCCGACTATATAAAGATCACCGCGCACACCTACGGCAAGGCGACGCAGTACGATTCGCTCGTTCCCGAGTTCACGATCTCCACCGAACAGGACCTTCCTGCCGGCGAGGAATATGTGGACACATCAAGCGGCGCGGCGTTTATCCACCTCGCCACCGGCACGAAGTACACCAATGAGTCCATTGAGAAGCTGCTGAAAGACGCGGGTCTCGACTACACCGTGGAGCTCACCGACAGCCACTCCCCCGACGGCGACAAGGACGGCGAGATATACTTCAACAACACCGGCAGCGTGCGCGTGTACGAACGCATCGCGGGACAGGGCGTAGGCCTTGAGGATATCGCGGACATGAAGGAAGAGCTCGAATTCCAGATAGGCGCGAACGGCGTCGAGGATCAGAAGGTCGGCATGGATATCGTGGACGCCAGCGCTTCCGCTATCGGAGTCGCCGATGTCAGCGTCGCCACACAGTACGACGCGAACAGGGCGATAGAGAAGATAGATGAGGCGGTAAAGACAGTATCGACCTACCGCGCGGCAATGGGAGCTCTCCAGAACCGCATGGAGAAAACTATCAACAGCCTGAACACGGCGAACGAGAACCTCACCTCCTCGGAAAGTCAGATACGCGACACCGATATGGCAGCCGAAATGGTGGAATACCAGAAAAACAACATTCTCCAGCAGGCTTCACAGTCCATGCTCGCGCAGGCAAATCAGCAGACCAACGGCATACTCAGTCTGCTCGGATAAACAGAATAACACGGCATATCCGGAGCGGGTATGCCGTGTTTTTTGTTTTATTTATTCTTACTTATCTCCTGCAATTTCTCTATTTTCTGCACCAGCCGGTTGTAAACTACCGTATCTATCTGTCCTTCTCTGTATAATTTTTTTGCCATTGCAGTCATAAAAGCCTTACCGACCATTTTTTCCTGTTCGGCGTTCAATGTCATAACATCACTCTCCTTCTATATATAGTATTGTTCGTTTTCAGATCCATAATCATTAATTTCGGATTTTTGACCCCACCTTGAATGGTTCAACGGTGAGGTATGTTGGCTCATACACCCGACTTTGACCCCTGCGTTATGTTCGCTGTGGTATTTTGACCCCTTTTTCATTTTTATACAAACCGCTCAACGGTGGGCTTTGCCCGCCGAAGTGAACGGGCTAGGCGGCATTTTGACGCCTGCCCTTTTTCCTGCATCATTTTCATACCTCCGAATTTGCCTGTTTTCCTGACCGCCCTGTGCATAATGCCGAAGCCTTATTTTGACCGTAACTTTTCTTGTCCGCAATTCGTATCGCTGCTCCGAACTTTATCTTGCTCACACGGGCTCGGAAACGGCTCAAATTCGTGCGGATACCCTCTCGGTGGTATCACTACTCCACTCGCCCTGCAAAACGGCGGAAACCGCTCGAATTTGCCGTCACCCTGCGAGGGGTTTACTGTCACCCTGAAAAATGCTGTCACCCAGAGCAATTGGCTCTGTTGAAAGGTTTTCGGAACTTTGGGTGACAGCATCTTCAACAATTCCGACGAGGAGCAGAACCCCGTTCATGCCGTCACCCTGTCGGTCGTATTTCAACTCGATCTCACGGCAGCCATGCACCCTGACGAGCCGAAACGAAACTCCGTAGCTCAACAGTTCGTCGGTATGCTGAATGAGATTCCGTGTCAGCCAGCTCGGAACATATTCTTTTCCGAAACGATTTCGGAGCAGTTCACTTAGCTGCGTAGCTGTACCGCGGAACGAACCTTCTTCGATCATCAAGTCATGAACTGCGAAGGAAAAAGTGTCATGCTTATGTGGCTCGACCTCGTCGGTGACGATCCAGCGGTGACCTTCAAAGCGAAGTGACAGCTCCGCGCTCTCGATGTCACGACCTGTGCAGTAGAGCTTTCCGGTTTTGTCTTTGCGACTCTCGCGGACGAGAACGAAACTTCCGTCGGCACAACCGATGATGCCCGTCGTTCCGGAGATCATGTTGAACGGATCACTGTCACGCTCCTTGCGGGTGTGGTGAATGAGAAGTATCGCAACTCCGAGCCTGTCCGCGACAGACTTCAATGCACTGAGTTCGGAGTAGTCGCTGCCATACTTCGCATCGACTGTTCTGCGTATCTTCTGCAAGGTATCAATGACGATCAGCCGCAGGTCGGGGAGCTTCTTCTTTGCATCTTCGAGCTGCTGCTCCAGTCCGCCGCCTATCGTCTTGGCGAGAGTAGAGAACTGCAAGCCCTCAGCGTGTTCTTCCGTGAACTCATACAAACGATTCTGCAAACGAAGCAGGCTGTCTTCGAGTGCGAGGTAGAGTACCTGTCCTTTATGGGTTTCGTGTTTCAGAAACGGCTCGCCCTCT
>CAMVBT010000063.1 GCA_947165805.1 uncultured Clostridia bacterium | reverse complement strand
ATATCAGGGTAGGTGAGCGGGTCGACGATCTGCGACTTGCCGATGTCGAAGCCGCCGTCAGCGGCAGCCTTCTTAACGTCGTCGGGGTTTCCGCAGAGGATAACGCCCATAAGGTCTTCCTTGAGCAGTCTGTCCGCCGCGGAGAGTATGCGCGCGTCGGTGCCTTCGGTGAATACGATAGTCTTTTTGCTTGCTTTAAGGTTTGCAAGCAGCTTGTCGAACATTGCCATTTTGTTGTGACCTCCGTTAATTATTTACTGCGTATTATTATAGCACTTTTTTGCTCCGATTGCAAGTGTTTATTTTGATCTGTGACTGCATAAAAAACATTGACAAATATGAATGAATGTGATAAAATAACAGCAGTACAAGCCGCTGCATTTTATACATATTTACCAACGCGGCGGTGCGTTTTCTGTGAAATATCCCTTAACAGGAGCACGAAATGAAGGAAAAGCTTTTAAAAATACTCGGCCTTGACCGCAAAAGTGCGTATGTGAAGGATTTCTTCTATACCTCGAACATGAAGGCCAGCATATATATGTCCGTGTACATAAGCTGCATGGAGATATGGATGATAGTAAGGCTGCTGTCACGTCAGCTCCAGGGAATAGACCTGCGCAGCACCGACTACTATATCTCCCACTACTGCAATTACGCGATGCTGCTGGCGTCGGCGCTGGCGATGCTGATATTCGCCGTCGGGTACATACGGGGAAAAAAGCGCCCCGTCATGCTCGGCTATGTGCTGAAATGGGCGTTCATGCTGATATGCCTGTCATTCGGCGTGGAGATATCCGCGGCCGACTACGGCAAGGGTGAGCAGGTGTTCACGTTCCTGACGATGGAGCTCTTTGCCGCCTGCCTGCTGACATGGTCACCGGTGATCGGGTTCCTGATAATCTCCGTGTCCTACGGTATCTTCTACCTGACGCTCGATTCGACGCTTGTGACGGCGACGGGACTTATCGGCGCGACCGACGCCACGAAGATAAATCTCTTCATTATGTGGATAGCGACGCTGTTCTGCAGCTTCGGAAACTACTCCCGCACCGCTTCGCAGGCGGAAAAGGCAGAGAAGCTCGCGGAGGTGAACCGCCACCTTGAGGATATCGCGGAGCATGACGAGCTCACGGGCATACACAATATGCTGTATTTCCGCTCTGAAGCCGAAAAGCTCCTGCATACGAAGAAAAAGAGCGAGCTAACATTCCTTTTCCTCGATATCGAGAACTTCAAGTCCTATAACGAGACCTACGGCTTCGGTCAGGGCAACGATCTGCTGCGGAAGGTCGGAGGCATGATATCCTCGGCGTTTGCGTACTCGCTGACGGCGAGGTTTTCCGACGACCATTACGTCGTGCTCACCGCGAGCCCCGGCTCCGAGGGTACCGTAAAGCTCATCGCCGAAAAGCTGATGAATGAGGACAGCGATGTCCGGCTGTATCTCAAGTGCGGAGCCTACTTACCGACCGAGTCCGACGACGACCCGATACTCGCCTGCGACAGAGCGAGATTTGCCTGCAATAGCATAAAGAAGCATTTCGGGTCTTTCTACCGCGTCTATGACGACGAGCTTGAAAAGGCCTACCGGCTCAAGCAGTATGTGGTCAACAACATTGATACGGCTGTGAACGAGGGATATCTGCGGGTATTCTACCAGCCCATAGTCTCCGTCGCGGACGGCACGGTGACCAATATAGAGGCTCTCGCCCGGTGGAACGACCCCGATCACGGGCTGCTCGGCCCGAAGGAATTCATCTCTACTCTCGAGGAACACCGTCAGATACACAAGCTCGATATGTTCATGATCGACCGCGTGTGTCGAGATATGAGGCTGAGGCTCGATACGGGGAGCTACTGCCCTCCGGTGTCGGTGAACCTTTCACGGCTCGATTTCGAGATCACCGATATAGCTGGTCATCTGTGCGGCACTGCCGACAAGTACCGCATACCGCATGAGCTTATCGAGATCGAGATAACCGAGAGCTCCCTCGTCGGCGGCAAGGAGGATCTGAAAGCAGCCCTTGACCGCGTCCGCAGTGAGGGGTTCGGTGTATGGCTGGACGACTTCGGCAGCGGCTATTCGACGCTGAACGTGCTGAAGGAATACAGATTCGATGTGCTGAAAGCGGATATGCTGTTCCTTGAGGGCTATCCTGAAAACGCCGGTACAGAGCCGATACTCGAAAATATCATATCGCTCGCCGACAGACTCGGTATGGCCTCGCTCATCGAGGGCGTTGAGACCGCCGAACAGTATGAGCTGCTGAAAAGGATCGGCTGCGGCAAGGCGCAGGGCTTCTTGTTCGGCAGGCCCATGCCGATAACCGAGCTTGACGATAAGCTGCTGACCGGGGACCTCAGACCGGCGGCATCGAAAAAATAATTTCCGAAATTGAAAAAGTCCGCGCAACCTTTCGCGGATTTTTTCGTCTATATAAGTGAAAGGAAGAATAAGACCGTGGACGATAACGCAATTGTTGAGCTTCTCTGGGCGCGCAGCGAATCCGCGCTTGCGGAGATACAGACAAAGTACGGCGGATACCTTTATACCATAGCCAACAATATCCTCGGGAGCAATGAGGACAGCAGCGAATGTGTGAACGATACATATTTCAGGGCGTGGAACTCGATACCTCCGAACCGCCCCGCGAAGCTTGCTGCCTATCTCGCGGCGATCGTGCGGAACCTCGCGGTCACCGTGTTCAGAAAGCGCGGGAGCGTATCGAACGGCGGCTCGCAGTACGCTCTTTCGCTCGACGAGCTGGCGGAGTGCGTATCCGGCGGCGAGACTCCGGAGCAGCTGGCCGAGGCCGGGTATCTCGGGAAGTGCATCAACTCGTTCCTGCGCACGTTAAATGTCGAGGCGCGTGATATTTTCGTCTGCCGCTATTTCTTCAACGATTCGATAAGCGATATCGCGTCTTATTTCAGCGCGAGCGAGACCAAGATCAAGAGCTCGCTTTTCCGTTCGCGCGGAGCTCTGCGCGAATACCTGAAAAAAGAGGGCTTTGAAGTCTGAGCTCCCCGCGGGGCTATTACCCGGAACAAAAAGGAGGCGCACCGTTACGGTGCGGTGATGAGTATGAAAAAAGAAGAATTATCCGATGCGATGAATGAGATCGAGGAAGACATCATAGACGAGGCTGCGCAGAAGCGTGTGAAGCCCGCAGAGGCTCCGCGGAAGAAGCCTCCCATATTCGCGTGGGCAGCGGGTATCACAGGCCTTGCCGCGGCAGCAGTGGTCGCTCTTGTGCTCCTGCCGCGCATGAGCGGAGGCGGAGTTCCCGTAGAGGGCACGACCGCCCCGGAGCAGACATCCTTCGTGACTACGGAGACTGAGCCCGTTACGACAACGGCAGCTTCCACAGCGGTTTCCGTGTCCGGCATGGACGGCGAGCCCGACGACGCAGACAGCTATCTGCGCGCCGTGAAGGAACGCGCGCGTCCCGGAAGCGGCATAATAAAGTCCGTATCCGCCATGGATACGGCAGGCGGCTATATAATGACCGATACTATGCTTAAGATAGATGTCGGGAGCGATGTGACGGAGGATATGCTCCGCAGTCACATAGCGCTCAGCAGCGGCGGCGGATTCACACTGACCCGCGGCGAGGGAGATTCGTACCTGCTGTCAACAGCGAACGGCTTCGGGCGCGGCGAGACCGTAAGGCTCTCCGTGTCGGACGACAGCGGCGTGGTCTGCGACAGCTACGCCTTCTCGACAATGGCGGAATTTGCCGTAAAGTCCGTATATCCGGGCGACGGGAACACCTACGCGTCGCTCGATACGGGCGTTGAGATCGAGTTCACCTGCGTGCCCGACATTTCAAAGGCTGCGGAGTATTTCACGATAACTCCCGGTGTTGACGGCGGGTTCACGAAGGTCGGCAACAGGCTCGTCTTCTCGCATGACGAGTTCCTTGCCCCCATGACCGACTACACCGTCACGATAAAGGCGGGCTTCCCCTCCGCGGACGGCCAGACGCTGAAAGAGGACAAGACTGTCTCGTTCACGACGTCCGCCGGCTACGGTGATACGACCTATTTATATACGGGAAGCTCCAACAGCGGCTTCTCCGAGTCCTTCATACCCGGCGACCGCGCCTGTGTGGAGATATACTGCTCCAGTGAGCTGATAAACACCGAATATGAGCTGCATTTGTACGGCTTCGCCGACGCGGACGCTTATGCCGCCGCGGTGAAGGAGCGTATGAACGGCGCGCGTTCCGTTGAGACCGCGGGACTCCCGGAGGTCTACAGCTCAAACGAAAAGCCCTATCACCGCGAGGGTGACGGGAACTCGGTATATGTCCTTCTGCCGGAGCAGCTCGCGAACGGATACTATGTTGCAGATATCTCCGCGACGTCCGCATGGGGCGCGGAGTACAGCGTTCAGTATCTTGTCGAGGTCGCGCCGGTCGCGGTATATTCGCTGAGCCTCGGTGAGGAGAACCTGTTCTATGTGAACGGCACCGATACGGGAGCTCCCGCGGCGGGTGCCGGGGTGACCCTTGAAGTCGGCGGGAAGAGCTATACCGGCAAGGTCGGCAGCGACGGGCTCGTCAAGATAGATACCGCCGGGGAGACAGGAAAAGCCCTGCTCCGCATAGACTGCGGCGGCAGCAGCTACATCGACGCCTTCGTTCTGTCCACCGCGCAGGACATGAAGTATGAAGACCTGTTCTATTCCTATATATATACCGACCGTGAGCTGTATCTCACCACGGATACGATAAAGGTCTGGGGTCTGCTCATACCCAGAGCCCGCAACACCGGTCTGCCCTCCGGCCTTAAAGTCGTGCTGGGCGACAGCTGGACGGGCGACGGCGAGGAAGTACCCGTTACGGTATCGAAGAACGGCACCTTTACGGCGGAATTCGCCTATAAGAACCACAAGGGAGAATGTCCCACAGTATGGCTCGCGAGCGGCGACGATATCATCGTCAGCAAGTTTGTCGGAATCCAGGACTATGTAAAGCCCGAGTATACCGTTGAGATGAAGGCTCCCGAATACGTTGTCCTGCCGCACCGCGACCCGTTTGAGGTCGGAGTTGAAGCGACGTACTACGAGGGTACTCCCGCGGAGGGGCTCACGTTTGAATTCTCCGCTTACGGAAACAGCCCGGAATACGCCACGACAGACGAGAACGGTGCCGCTTCGGCAATGGTGACCGCTTCCGACGACTACTTTATGGACTGGCGTGCGCAGACTGTCTACGCCGCAGCCACACTTACCGGCATTGAGAATGTGTACATCGACAGCTACAAACATATCGAAGCGTTCTTCAGAGATGTGATGCTCCAGTATAAGCTCGATGAAAAGAACAACCTGACGATATACACTAACAGGCTCGATTTCAGCAAGGCGGACGAGTATTTTGAGAAGCGGTATTCCGCCGAATACGCAGACAAGAGCGCCTATTCCATAATGAAGGGCGCGCCCGTGAACACCGAGGTCAGTGTAAAGATAAAGCATTACTGGACGGAAGCCGAGGAGACCGGCAGCTACTATGACTATCTGGAGAAGCGGACAGTCAAGCAGTACAGGTATATCAGCCAGTCCACGCAGGTCGCGGCATACAAGCTCACCACCGAGGACGGAAAATTCGTTCTCCGCGGACTGCCCTTCGTGGCGGATCACGGCCACTATTCCGTTACCATGACCTATAACGACACAAACGGCGACCCTGTGAAGATCAGCTTCAATATTTACATGGGCAGGGACGGCGAATGGTCGGAGAACGGCTTCGGCGGCGGATACTACGGCGATAATAACAGACAGATATATTACACGATAGATATGGATACCTCGCTCCGCGGCAACGGCGACAACGCGAGATATCATTCGTTCTCCGAGGACGAGGACGTGACCTTTACGCTCAGATGCAGCAGCGACGAGGCTTCCGTTGACGGAAAGCTGCTCCTTGCCATATACCGCAGCGATTTTGTGGAATATAAGGTATACGACATGAGCAAGGCCGGCTCCGTTATTTTCAAGGCGACAAAGGCCGTTATCCCCGACGCGAACTTCGAGGGAGCGTATTTTGACGGCACGCATATGTACAAGGCCGACGGAGGCATCATGTTCTATGAGCCTGCCGAGCGCAGCCTTGAGATAGAGGCCTCCTGCGACAGCGAAAAGTACGATGCGGGCGATACAGCGAAGATAACCGTAAAGGTGACCGACGCGAACGGCAATGCCGTGAGCGGTGCGGCTGTGCATCTGTCCTGCGTTGACGAGGCAGCCTTCGCTATGGCTCCCCAGAATGCCGATCTCCTTGACGGCGTATACAGCTACATCTGGTATCCGTCGGCGATAAGCAGGGTAAGCTATATCCAGCATACCTTTGACAACGGGTTTACCGGAGAAAAGGGCAGCGGAGGCGAAAGCGGCACAAGGCGCGAGTTCCTTGACACCGCGTTTTTCGGTGAGGCTGTCACCGGCGCTGACGGTACAGCCGTGTTCACCGTGAAGCTGCCCGACAACCTGACGACATGGAGAGCCACGCTGTTTGCGTCATACAACACCTCCGAGAGCAGGCTGTTCGCGGGGACGAAGCTCCTGCCCGTAGTAGTGAGCCGCGATATGATAATAACCCCGATAATGCAGAACACATACACCGAGGGCGACGACATCTCCGTTTCCGCGAAGTGCGCGGGACTGCCCTCCGGCGGTAAGATATCCGTAAGGCTTTACGGCGCGGGCGCGGACAAGGAGATAAAGATCGGCCCGAAGGAGACAGCGGACTTCGGCAGGCTCCCCGCAGGTGAATACAAGGTAACATTCGTGACAGACGGCGACGCGGTGGAGATGCCTCTGAAGGTCGTAAAGACCCAGCTTGAGACGGATATATTCCGCGGCTTCGATCTCGACGCTCTTGCCGCGGGCATCACGCCGACGAAATATCCCGTTACGATAGCGTTCTTTGACAAGGAATATATGCTGAGCACTCAGCTTATGCAGCACCTCGTATGCTACTGCGGGCAGAACCTCGGAATGAGGCTGGCTGCGGCGTACTCGGCGGTGCAGCTCGGTTATATGACCGAGCAGGAAATGATCGACGAGTTCATGCCCGAGACGAGCAGCTCGTTTGCGCGGGAGCTCCCGGCTGCGGAATACAACACGGAGCTTACGGCTCTTATGTGCGCGGCTGTTCCGGAGGCTGTGAACCGCGATTTCCTGATACCCTTGCTGGAGAGCTACGCAGAATGTCTTACCGAAGACAGGATCACAGATATATGTGCCTGCCACATGGCTCTCGCGGCTCTCGGCGAGAACATACGTCCCGATACCCGTGAGTTTCTTGAGAGCGGCGAGGGCTATGATCCGATCGCGGGTATATATCTTTCGGCAGCTCTCGCGTTCAGCGGAGACTTTAATGGCGCCTATGACGCATATATAAAATATGCTCCCGAGGTGACCTTCGACGACAGCGATCCCAAGGCGGTCAAGGCGTTCATCAACGGCAGCGACAGACAGGCTCTGACGCGCACTGCTCTTATCACCGCGTCCCTGCTCGATCTGCCCGAGGCGGAGGCGTTCGCGAGATATCTTGACTCGGTGGAGACACCCTACGACAGCTACGGGCTCCAGCTCGTCATCTACCTCTCTCACTACGTTCCCAAGGCGAAGGGCGAAGCCGTGTTCACCTATGTGAAGAACGGCAGCACCGAGACGGTAAAGCTCAACAGACACTACCCGACAGTAATGAGATTTACCGAGGAGCAGTTCGCAAAAGCCGATTTCAGGGCTCAGTCCGGCGCTGTATATGCTCTGGCGTGCTATGTCGGCAGGATAACCGAGAACTCCGAGCCTCCGGAGCTCAAGGTCACCAAGACGATAAGCGGCACTCCCGAGCCCGGTCAGAAGATAACGGTCACCATTAGCTCCGCTCCTTTCAGCGAGGTCTATGACGTGATACCCTCCTGCGGACGCATAGCCATGGTGCCGGGAACGTATTACAACACCAACGGCCAGCAGATAAGACTCTACACCGACAAATACGGTAATGCAACATACTCCTTTACCGTGAACCTGTCCGGAGAATTCGTGCTCGAAAGCGCGGTGGTCGTTGACAGGAACAGCGGTGAGTGGGGCATGAGCGACCGCGGCACGGTAAAGATAAACGGTGCGGCAAATGAAGCGTAAAGCGGCCGCGCTCCTCGCAGCACTTATGCTGCTTTCGGCCTGCGCGGCTCCGGAGTCTGCGGTGACCCGCGCCCCCGACGCGGCGAATGCCGCGTCGGGGGAGTCGCTGCCGGACGCGGTACCCGCGTCCGGCAGCGACAGCCCGGCGCGCGGTTCGACGCCGCGCGCCGGGCTGCTTGCCTGCCGGTATTTCGACAGTCGGGAGTACGATCATTATGATGCCGTGAGCGAAGCTTATGAGACCGACGGAATGCCGATGTGCGGCGTGGCTCCGCATCACCTGACCGCGGGACACTTCATAGCGGAGCTGTACAAAACAGCCGCCGCTGCCCGTGACGATATAGAGACCGTTGTTCTGGCGGCTCCGATGCACTATAAGTCCGCGAACAGGCTGTGTACGAGCGCAAAGGACTGGGACACCGCCTACGGTGTGCTGGAAAACGACAACGAACTGACCGCGCTGCTGTGCGACAGTCTCGGAGCCGTACCGGACGATGAAATGACGGAGTTCGACCACAGCGCCTCGTCCCATATCCCGTTCATTAAGCGCTATCTGCCCGACGCGAAGGTCGCGGTGCTGCTGGTATCTTCCGATGCCGGCAGAGATTTTCCGGCTAAGCTTGCGGAGCTTCTGGCTGAAACGGCGAAGACGAAGAACTGCTTTTTCGCGTTCTCGATAGACTTTTCACATTATCTGAGCCCGGACAAAGCGGAGCTTCACGACGCGGAGACTTTACGGGCAGTCACAGCAGGCAATACCTCCGTGATAGAGCACTTCACGAACGACAACGTGGATACCCCTTACTGCCTGAGCGCCTTTGTGCGGCTGTCGGAGCTCCTCGGTGCCGGTATCTCCGCCGCGGAGCACGGCAACACATTCAGTATAGGAACAGCACCCTACAGCGAGACACGTTTCCCCGAGGGCGTGACGAGCTACTTTTTATTTTTATCCGTAAGGCAGGAACATAATTGATATTAAAGGTCGGTACAGATGCACTGTACCGGCCTTTTCCGTTCGTGCGAAAAATTTTTTTCAAAAAACTATTGACAAAGGAGAGAAAAAGTGATATATTATGTTTAGCACTCGGAGAGATAGAGTGCTAACACTCGGAAGGGCGGACTGCTAAAGATGGACCAAAGAGGGGATAGAAATGGAGAACAGAGCCTACAAAATACTCGAAACGATAGTTGACGAGTATATCCGCACCGGCGAGCCCATCGGCTCAAAGGCCGTAATGGAACTGCTCGATATCAAGGTGTCCTCCGCCACTATCCGCAACGAAATGGCATCGCTCGAGCAGCAGGGACTGCTCGAACACCCCCACACCTCGGCGGGCAGAGTCCCCACCTATAAGGGACTGCGGCTCTACATCAGCAGGCTTGCCGAAAAGCAGATACCCGAGGCCGACAGGGTCGAGATAGACCGGCTCTTTGAAGAAATGGAAGGCATGACCGATGAGGTCATAATCGAGAACGCGGCGCGGGCTCTGGCGGACTTCACCAAATGCGCGATAGTCTCAGCGAACGATACCGACAAGTTCTCCGTCATAACAAAGGTCGAGGTCATACCGACCGGACGCAGGATGTACGTCCTGATGATGATGACTTCCGGCGGCGGCATAAAGAACCGCGTTTGCAGGCTTTCATTCGACCTGACCCATGAGCAGATGGACTTCTTCCGCAGCTTTGTCAGCGAGAATTTGCAGGGCGTAAACCTGCGCGAGGTATCGGACAGCTTCATGGACGATCTGACCGCGGCTCTCGGCAGCTATATGCTCTCGCTTTCGCCGCTGCTCAAAGGAATAGCAGACCTCTCGGCGGATATGATAAACGAGAGGGTGCGCATCGAGGGCGAAGAAAACCTCATCGAGTGCAGCGAGCTCAAGGGTACGGAGATCGCGAAGGTGCTCCGCAAGAAGGAAGCTCTCACGGCGGCGTTCGACAAGACATTCTCCGGGATAAACGTGCTGTTCGGCGAGGAGAACAACACCTTCGTCATATCGAACTCCAGCATGATAACCGGAACGTTCAGCAAGGACGGCGAGAACGCGGGCGGCTTCGGAGTCATAGGCCCGATGAGACTTGAATACAAGAAAATAATCCCTTATATAGAATATTTTACCGATAAGGTCAGCGACCTGCTTTCAAGAGGCGCGGACGGCTCGGAGGGAGATGATACGGATGAAATTAAGGAGGAAGAGAAAGATGAGTGATGAAAAGAATGAAAACATCGAAAAGGACGAAGAGATAAAGGAGGAGACGGCAGAACAGCAGGAAGCTGCCGAACCGGAAGTCGTAACCGAAGAGAAGCCGAAGGAAGAGGACGAGGCGGCAAAGCTGAAAGAACAGCTGATGCGCACAATGGCGGAGTACGATAACT
>CAMVBT010000062.1 GCA_947165805.1 uncultured Clostridia bacterium | reverse complement strand
CCGCACCTGTAGGCGGAAAGTAAGTCGCCTCGCGGAACGAAACTCCGACATAAACTAAAATTAAGCCGCGGGCGAAATAAAACGCAAAAACAAAACTAACGGCTGCGAGGCACAGACCCGCCACTCCCCAAAAAGTAACAGACGGTTAGGGAGCGGCGGCTCGCCGCCGGGTACCGCGCCGCCGCCGGGCGAAAGAAAACGAATACTTCCGTAAACGATTACAAACACGCTTTCCATTGACAAACACACGGTTTTATAATATAATAATTATGTATGTACTATGATAATACTCTTGTAACGGAGTGACAAAATGGATATAAACGAAAAAATAAAAGAAATACAGAAGCACACACACCTGCTGTTCATAACGAGCTATACGTTCCTGTGCGTACTGATGATATTCGAGACCGTCGTACTCGGAGATGAAATATGGCCCGCACTTGTCATTGGCGTGTGCCTTGTGCTGTCGTGGTCAATGCATATATTCAGATACGGCGACGAAAAGTCCCGCCTCAGACTCTATGCCCTGCTGTGGTGCATAGGCATATTCTATATCGGGATAATCTCAAAGTCCACATACGAAATAACGCCTATCATCGTCATATTCCTATCAATGGCAGCTCTCGCCTCGGACAGAACTATGATACTCACAGGAACCATAGTCGGATTCGTTTCAATGGGCTCTCACCTGCTGATGCGCAGCAGAAACGATACCCTGACACTCGACAGTATAAACATAGCAAGAACGATCCTGCAGTTCGTCATCATAGCGGCAGCAGCGCGGATAGCTTTCGGTATCTGCGAGATTCTCCTGAAAACAGCCGCAGCCTATACCGAAGAGATATCAAATGTCGAGGAGAAGAACCGCAGAACAGATGAGCTGATGACGAACATCTCCCATGAGATACGCACTCCGATAAACGCGGTCATAGGCCTGAGCACCGTTATGAGCAACAATACCGATAACAAGGAGCTCCGCGACACCGCAGACCTGATAAGGAGCGCGGGCTTCCGTGCCGCCGATCAGCTCGGGAATATCTCCGATTACACGGAGCTCGGAATGAAAACGCTCGTGATAACAAAAGAGCGCTATATGATCTCGTCGATCATAAGCGACCTTATCGCGGAGCTCCAATACGAAAACAACACCGACGTGGAGCTAATATTCAACGTCGAGCCTATGGTACCCGCGGGGCTCATAGGCGACAGCGAGAAGATACGCCGAATACTGCGTCAGCTCATAAACAACGGTATGAAGTTCGCACCCGAGGGCTGTGTCTATATCCATGTGTTCTGCATACGCCGCGGGTACGGGATAAACCTGTGCTTTGAGGTGACCGATAACGGTGCCGGTATGACACCCGAGGAGACCGAGCACCTGACCGAAGCGTTCTATCAGTCCGACGCAGGCGTAAAGCGCTCTTCCGGAGGCCTCGGGCTCGGCATACGAATAGTGGACGGCTTCGTGTCCGCAATGGGCGGCTTTGTGATAATAGAGAGCGAAAAAGGCACCGGCACCACCATACGCGTCAGCATCCCGCAGGAGGTAGCGGACAGCAGCCCGTGCGCTTACGTTCCGGACAAGAATATATGCCTTGCCGGATATCTGAGCTTCGAGAACTACAATGTACCGCAGATAAGAGAATACTATCAGCGCACCATATCCGACCTCGTAAAGCAGCTTGAGCTTCCCTTCCACAACGTCACCGACATTGAAGACCTGAAAAAGCTGCGCGCGAATTTCAAGCTTACGCATCTGTTCATAGGCACTCACGAATATATCGACAATGAAGAATACATAGAGTCGCTGACGAATGAGATGACTGTCATAGTTTCTGCGGACTACGGCTTCACACCGAAGAAAAACAGCCGGGTTAGGCTGCTGAAAAAGCCGTTCTACTGCATACCTATCGTGAACTTCCTCAACCTTACCACGGGAAACACCGATGAGGAGTACAGCGATATGAGAATGTACTGCCCCGGCGTAAAGGTGCTGGTCGTTGACGACGACCCGATGAACCTGCTGGTCGCGGAGGGCATTTTCAGAGAGTACGGCATGGACGTATCCACAGCGCGCGGCGGCCGTGAGTCGGTCGAGATGTGCGCGAAGGAGCGCTTCGACATCATATTCATGGATCACATGATGCCCGAAATGGACGGCGTTGAAGCCATGAAGCGCATCAGAATGGGCGCGGACAAGAACAGCGGACTGTTCATCACGGCTCTTACCGCGAATATGATAAGCAGCGCCAAAGATATGCTGATTTCGGAGGGCTTTGACGCCTTCCTCGCGAAGCCGATAATCAGACCCGCGCTCGAGGGCGTGCTGCGCAAGGCTCTGCCCCAGTCAGCGATACAGTACATACCCGAAGAGGACATCTACATCGAGCCCTCAAAGAACGAAGAGAAAAAATACCCCGCGGAAGCCGGAGCGGATAAGGAGACAGCGTCCGGAACGGCGAATGAGAAGCCCGGGCTCCTTGCTTTCGCGGCATCGCTCGGGATAGACTCCGCCGCGGGCATCGAATACTGCGCGGAGGACGAGGGGTTCTATGAGCAGGTGCTCCGTGAATACGCGGATTCCGCGCCCGGCAAGGCGGAGGAGATAGAAAAATACCTCGCGGCAGGCGATATGAAGAACTACTGCATAAAGGTGCACGCCCTTAAAAGCGGCTCCCGCACTGTCGGCGCGACCGGGGAGGCCGAGCTGTTCCTTAAGCTGGAAGAGGCCTCAAAAGCCGGCGACACAAAGACCGTGGAGGAGCTGCATTCACCGGCGATGAAGAAGTTCGGCGCACTGACGGAGGCGCTCCGGGAATACTTCGCGGAAGCCGGCGCAGGAAAGGAGGGTGTGACGGAATGAGCAACAGATTCAATGTCATCACACGCTTCTATGACAGCGAGAGCCCAATAAACGTCAAGCTCTACTTCGTGCTCTCCACGATGCTCATATCCGCGCTGGCTCTGGTGCTGATATGGGATATCATCATAGGCGAATGTCTGCAGAAGATACTTGTCATCGTCGGAGCTCTGCTCCTGCTGAACATCTCGACGATAATCTTCATCAGGCTCGGAAATACCGACATGGGCGCGGTGCTGGTAACGGTCATGTGCTGTCTGCTGATACTTCCCGCGCTTTATTTCACCGGAGGCGGTCTTTACGGCTGCGCGTCGGTATGGTACACGTTCGCGTTCCTGTACATCGGCATGGTAATGCGCGGACGGCGCAAGATCGTGCTGGTACTGCTCATGGTCGCATCGGTGCTTTCGTGCTATATACTGTCCGTCATATATCCGGAACTCGTCATACCGCACAACACAGATATCGCGTATCTGGATATCGGAGCATCGGTCGTTGTTGTCGGGATAATGATGTTTCAGATGTCAACGTTCACGCAGTACATATACAAGAAGGAAAACGACAAGTCGAACGCGCGGCAGAAGGAGATCGAAAAGCTCAATGAGGCGCAGAACCGCTTCTTCGCGGGAATGAGCCATGAGATACGCACGCCTGTGAACACTATCATAGGCCTCAATGAGCTGAACCTGCGCGGCGACCTGCCGAAAGAGCTCGTTGACAACTCGCTGAATATCCAGTCCGCCAGCAATATGCTGCTCCACCTGATAAACGACATTCTCGATATGTCCAAGCTGGAATCCGGAAGTATGCAGGTGACCAGCTCCGCATACGATGTGGGCGCGATGCTCTCAGATATAGTCGGTATGATGTGGATACGCGCGAAGGAGAAGAACCTCGCCTTCAATGTCGAGGTAGACCCGGAAATGCCCGCGATGCTCTACGGCGACGAGATCAAGATACGCCAGATAATCATAAACCTGCTGACAAACGCAATAAAGTACACCCGTGAGGGCGAGGTAAGCCTGTCGATAGAGTGCAGACGCACCGAGGGCTCCGGCGCTACGATAATATACACGGTAACGGATACCGGCATCGGTATAAAGAGCGAGAATATCCCGTACCTGTTCTCGTCATTCAGGCGCGTGGACGAGGAAAACAACCGCTATATCGAAGGCACGGGTCTCGGGCTTTCGATAGTCAAGGAATTCGTCGAGCTCATGGGCGGCAGGATCAATGTCAACAGCGTCTATACCAAGGGCTCAACGTTCGTCGTGGAGCTCCCGCAGGACATAGCCGACGACAAGCGCCTCGAAGATATGCACCCCGCACACAGCTACCGCAACAGCGAGCAGCGGCACTACAAGCAGAGCTTTGAAGCTCCGAAGGCGCGCGTCCTCATCGTGGACGACAATGAGGCGAACCTGAAAGTCGAGTCGAAGCTGCTGAAGGATACAAAGATACAGATAGACACCGCACTGAGCGGAGCCGAGGCTCTCGAGCTCACCGTAAAGAACAAGTACCACGTCATTCTCATGGATCACCTGATGCCCGAAATGGACGGCATCGAGTGTATGCATAAGATACGCACGCAGATGGGAGGTCTGTGCAAGGACTCGAATATCGCGGCACTGACAGCCAACGCAGGCAGCGACAACAAGATGTTCTACCTGAAAGAGGGCTTCGACGGCTACATCGTGAAGCCCGTAACAGGCGCGGCTCTGGAGCATGAGCTCATCCGTCTGCTGCCGCCTGAGCTCGTCCGCGTGACCTCCGACAACGCCGAGGATATAGGCGAATACCTGACCCCCGTACACACCCGCAGCATCAAAATGCCCGTGCTCATCACAAGCGAGAGCGTGTGCGACCTGCCAAAGCGCATGGTATCGAAAAACAGCGTGCGCCTGATACCGTTCAGCGTTTCCACCGCCGAGGGCATTTTCTACGACGGAACCGAGACCGTCACCGGCAGCCTTATCCGCTACATGGAGAGCGGACATATTGCAAAGTCCCTGCCCCCGACAAAGGAAGAATACATCTCGTTCTTCGCAGACCAGCTCGTGCGCGCCAACTATGTTATCCACATCACCATCGCAAAGAACAGCACCCCGGGCTATAAGAACCTTACCGAAGCAGTCCGCAGCTTCACTAACGTCATTGTCGTGGACAGCGGCAACCTTTCGAGCGGTATGGGCCTTCTCGTCCTCTACGCCGCCGAGCTCGCACAGACGAATATGCCCGTTGACGAGATCGTGAAGAGACTTAACGCATACGTTCCGAAGATACGCACGACTTTCATCGTCGATACGCCCGACAACCTCGCGCGCGTCGGAAGGATCAACAAGCATCTGGCGGCAGTGTCAAAGGCGTTCATGCTCCACCCGCTGATAATGCTCTCGCACAGCAGGATAACCACGGGCGGCGTCTACTTCGGAACACGTTCAAAAGTCTGGAAGAAATATATCCGCGACACCATGCGCAACTACGAATTCATGAACAAGAAGAGGCTTTTCGTCACCTACGTCGGGCTCCGGCAGGCCGAGCTCGAGACGATAAGAGCCGAGATCGAGAAAAAGTACAGCTTCGGCGAGATAATCTTTCAGGAGGCCTGCTCAGCCGTCGCGGTAAACGCCGGTCCCGGTACATTCGGGCTTCTGTACGCGCTTGAATAGCGCAGTCAGCGCCCCGCAGAAAGAGAGCGATAATTATGGAACTCAGAACAGACAAGGAAAAACTCAATACCGAGAACACAAGCTCGCTTTTCCGGTCGGTATCGTGGGGCAGCAGCCTCACACCGGAGGAGATGCTGCTTGCTGTCACCGCCTCGGATCACATCGTCACGGCATGGGAGGGCGACACGCTCATAGGGCTCGTCCGCAGCCTCGATGACGGCGTATGGAGCGCGAATATCGACTGTATGATGGTACGCCGGGAAAACCAGAGACAGGGCGTTGCCCGTGCCATGCTGACAAAGCTGCTCGAGCAGCTCGGAGATATACGGTATATCTCGGCGAGCCCCAACGAGAAATTCATACTGCCGCTTTATACGGGACTCGGCTTCCGGCTTGTGGAGGACGGCTCGCTTCTTCAGATAGACAACACTCTTACAGGAGGAACGCATAATGAGTCCTGAACTCGTACAATTTCTTATCGACCATTCCATTGAGATCGTTTCTCTGCTTGTCACCGTTGCCGGCGGTCTGTTCGCGCTGGTCGAGCTGCGCAGCTCCGTAAAGAACAACCGCGCCAACTATGTCAACGACATACTCCACAGAATAAACGACAGCGACGATATACAGAACTTCCTGTACTATGTGGAATACGGCAACGACTGGTACACCAACGAATTCCACCACGGCACTCCCGAACAGCGCATGATCGCACGCAAGGCCGACAAGGCGTTCTTCAACTTCAATTATATCTGCTACCTCGTTCATGAGGGCATCATCAACAAGCAGGAGATAAAGCTCATCTGCTATTATCTGTATGTCATAGCCCACGACGACGAGCTCGGGAGCTATTTCCTCGACCTTTACCAGTACACCATGCTGTACAATGAGCAGTTCCCGTTCAGGTATTATCTCGAGTTCTGCATCAAGGAGGGCTGCATACCCGAAACGATCTGCAATAAAAAGTACTTCTTCGAGATTATGAAATATGAGTCCGACCGCAACAACGGGAAGCCCGTCACCTGTCCGCAGGATATCATCGACACTCACATGAAATACGGCAGCAGGCTTTTCATAGAATCCGTTTCACGATGCAGTCACTGTAAATACTATGCCGGCGAGAAAGACGGGCTCTGCAAAAAGAAGGAGCTTTGCACCGACCATTACTGGATGACCCGCAACCCTCCATGTCAGGAATTCACCTTCCTTCCGGAGCGCTGGAACATATAAAAAAAGTCACCGAAAGGTGACTTTTTTTAATTGATAATTGACAATTGTGGAGTCTTGTTCGTTCTTTGTATCGCCGCGTCCTTGCGGCGTTTTGGGAACGAACTCAAAGCGTCCTGCTTTGGCCTGCGGCGACAATATTGTAATACTGACGAAAAACGGAAATAAACAATACTTTTTGCTGGATACTTCTAAAGGAAAAAATCACTATTCGCTTTGTCACAATTCAGATACATCGTCCGAAGGACGATACAATAATTATCAATTGTCAATTGTCAATTGTCAATTATTTTATGGGGTCGAAGCCTCCGCGTCTGATAAAGCCGGTGGCGGCGTCGAAGCCGACGGGCTTGCTGTAATAGTAGCCCTGCGCGATATTGCAGCCGAGCTCCATAAGCTCCCTGCCCTGCTCCGCGGTCTCAACGCCCTCGGCTATCGGCTGGGAGCCGAGGTTCCTCGAGATGCCGACGATGCTTTCTATGAGCACGTCGGATTTGTGCGACTTTCCTATATCATCGACAAAGCTCTTGTCTATCTTTATCGTGTCAGCGTCTATGTTATGTATCAGCATGAGCGAGGAATATCCGGTGCCGAAGTCATCGACGGAGATGTGCAGACCGCGGGCCCGGAGCTCGCGCGCAAATTCGATCAGGCGCGCTGTCTCGGTCTCCTGCACGCTTTCGGTTATCTCTATCTCAACATCGCCCACATCAATATCGCAGTCGGATATGACCTGACATATCTTGTCCTCGATATCGGGAACAAAAAGATTGCGGCGGGAGAAGTTTGAGGACACTCTCGGCGGGTTCAGTCCCATTTCCTTCCACTGTTTTATGGATATGCAGGTCTCGCGGAATATAAGCATATCCAGCTCGTGGATAAGGCCTTCCTTCTCAAGCACGGGAATGAACTGGTCGGGGAAAATGAACTTTTCGTCGTGTATCCAGCGGCACAGAGCCTCAAAGCCTATAAGCCCGCCGGTGCGCATTTCGACCTTGGGCTGGAAGAACGGTAAGAATTCGCGGTTGCGTACAGCGGGATAGAACATAGCCATGATCTCTCTGCCGCGGTTCATCATCATTCGCAGCTCGTCGGAGTAGTATACGACGTTGTGTTTCAGGCGGGTCTTGCCGGCGCTGCACGCTATCGCTGCCTCGCTGATCCTTGTGCCGAACGGGCGGTGATCGTTGTTTGAGGGCATGGAAATGCCTATCCACGCAGACAGGTCGAATGTCCTTCCGGGAACGCTCTCAAGATCGCCTATCTTCACGGTGCGCAGCCTCTCGGTCATATCGTTCACTCTTTCCTTGCGTATGAAAAGAACGAAATTGTCCCCTCCGAGACGCGCCGCGCACTCATCGGGACGTACATAGGTCGCTATGGTCTGGGCGTATTTTATTATGACCTCGTCGCCTGCCGCCGCGGTGCCTACCTCGTTTATATACTTGAAATTCTGGAGATTTATGCAAAGAATAGCGTAATTCTCCGCCGGTACCTGCCTTGTCAGTTTCTCGAATTTGTTCTTTATGTACACCGAGTTCGGTATGCCGGTCTGGGCATCGACGGTCTCGGCAAACGTCAGCATATAGCGCATATTGTCGCGGCTGACAAGCAGATAGATGATGTCCGAGAGCAGGTTATACAGGCTGTAGTCTATGCTTTCCTTGGGTATTCCCTCGATAAGCTCGAGATACGCGTGGGCATATTCAAGCTCACCCTCATAGTAGAAAGTAAAAATAAGGGTGTCGCCGGAGGGCTTGCCCCCGTCGTAGAGTATGATGACGCCGTCCTTCTCCATTCCGGGTATTGCAAGGCGCTGGGTCTGCTGGTCACGGTACCTTCCGTCTCCGCCGAAGTCGATGTCATAGTACATACGCGCGGCGTTCATCTTCTCGCAAAGGGGACGGTAATCCTCATTCGTGAGGGTCTTGGAAACGGCTTTTCCAAGCAGTTCCCTGATCATTTCGGCCATTTCTTCTGTCAATAACATCGGTATCCTCCGTAAATGTATGTCCCGTACTTACAGCCTTTTTACCAGAAACGTATCGGCAGTTCTGCCCTATCATTTAAATTATAACATATAAAAATGAAAAAATCAATGGCAGAAGATAATAAAAATAAAAATATACTTCAACGATTGACAAGTCTGTGATTATATGATAAAATAGTTTCCTGTAATAAATACCGATAAGGAGAATAACAATGGAACATATCGAAGAGGTGCGCGAACTGTTCTCAAAGGACAGATACGCCACAGAGAACGGAATGTATATCGAAGCAGCGTCCGAGCACTACGCGAAGGTCTCCGTGAAGCTGACATCACGCCACAGGAACGCCATGGGCGGCGTTATGGGCGGAGTACACTTCACACTTGCGGACTTTGCCTTCGCGGTGGCATCGAACCAGTACGACGAGCGCACTGTTGCGCTGAGCAGCGACATTTCGTACACGGCGCCCGTAAAAGGTGAACAGCTTTTCGCCGAGGCAAAGCTGATAAAGAACGGCCGCTCCACCTGCTTCTACACGGTCGAGGTGAGCGACGACCTCGGGAACCTTGTCGCCCTCGTTAAGTGCGTAGGCTACCATGTAACAAAGTAACAGCAGACCCGCCTTCCGGAATACCGGAGGACGGGTCTTGTTCATTCTTCTTTTACGGTGCGCCTGCGTGCGAAGTGTCTTTTAAGGTCGGTGATGAGTGTTACGAAAAGCACACCGAGGAATATGCCGCCGAAATCTATCCAGACATCCTCGATCATGGGTCCGCGGCCGGAGAATATCTGTATCGTCTCGTCTATGAAGCCCACAAAGAAGCCCGCTGTAAGCGGCAGAACTATCGAGTCTATCCTGTCGCGGCGTGACTGCGAATTGCTCAGCTTCGGGTACAGGAACGCGCTCAGCACCATACCTGCCACGGCGTGTTCGGTAAAATGCGCCAGCTTGCGTACCGTGTGCTCTGTCAGCGTCACGGGGATATTCAGAAAATCGAGGATCCCCTGCAAAATCCTCATGATGCCGCTGCTCTCCTCGGTCGACGCGTCAGTCGGTATCATCGAATGTCCCCATATAAATATGAGAACTATCCCGACAAGTATGATGAATGTCCTTTTTTTCATTCTTCACGCTCCGTCTTTTTTAATTAGTTTATGTTATCATACCACAAAACTTTCAACTTTTCAAGTCTTTTTCAACATTTTCCACGTCAACGTTATGTACGCATATTTGTGTTTTTTTGTCAGATTTTAACAAATACTGTTGAAAAGTTAATAAATATTTATGAGAAATATGTCTTGAATAATGATTAACAATATGTTATAATGTCAAAAATATGACAGAAACGGCATAAAACGCGAGATATAGTGGGACAAAAGGGAGAAAGGAGCAATATATGGTATCCTCCGGAGCACTCAATGACATAGGCACAGCCTACGGCACACAGACACAGACCGTCACGGCGGGCAAGAAAGCACCGGCAGCCGGCATGGGCGCAGAATTCGGCAATGTGATGCGCTCTTCGGCGCAGGAAAAGACTGCTGCGGCAGCCGCAAACACCGATGCGGTAACATTCTCTGCGGGAGCCGAGATACAGAAGTTCGGCATAATGTCACAGATAAAGAAGCCCGATCTTTCCGCAGACCTGTTCTTCTCCGACGACTTCGAGGACACAGCAGATGACGAGCTTGACTCGGCTATCAGCTTTGACGAGATCGAGGAGCTCGATCGTATATCGGACACGGCTGCTTTTTCCGCTAATGCCGATATGCTCATATTCCCCGAAATCTAAGCAGGTCGCTTCGCTCAAGTGGTCGCTTCGCTCGAGTGGTCGCTTCGCTTGAGTGGTCGCTTCGCTCGAGACTGGAGGGGGGGCGCGGGGCGGCTGCG
>CAMVBT010000061.1 GCA_947165805.1 uncultured Clostridia bacterium | reverse complement strand
TTATAGCGCTGATCCGCCTGTATCGCCTTTCCGAGTTCTCTTGCTGCCGTTATTGCATCCATTGTAGTTTTCTCCTTTTCTTATTGTCTTTTGTATTCTGCCGTAACGGGACCGTCGCCCCATATCATGGTATTCTTGTCTTCCGAAAAGCGCACGATGTGCGTAACGGGCTTTTTGGTCTCCGACGATGTGACCGTAAGCTCACTGCCGGATATGGAAAATGTGCCTTTTTCTATATCGCCGAGCTTGCTGCGGTTATAGTTCATATTATCGTAGAAATTGTAGATCTCATCGCCGTTTGAAAGCTCACGCTTCCATTTTCCGACAAGATCATCGAGCACAATGTCGGGGATCGGTTCCTTCTCGGCAAAGAGGTCACAGCTTCCCACAACGGCTATCACGGCTATCAGACCAAGCAGCATAGCCGCGATCCTGATTATATTCTTCATATTCTTCTCCTTTTCCGTTATTGTATCGTTTCTCCTATAAGCGCCCACGGGAGCGCCTTTGTGATCCTTACGTCGACGAACTTTCCCTGCAGCTCGTCACTTCCCGCGAGATCGACGATGATGTTCTGGCGCGACTTGCCGGTCAGCAGCTTTTCGTCCGTTCTGCCGCGCCCCTCGACCAGCACCCGGAGCGTCTGTCCCACATAGCGCGCGTAGGCGTTCTCGCCTATCCTGCCCTGAACTTCCAGCAGCTCGCGGAACCACTTTCCCTTTTCCTCGTCCGTGACCGGGTCGTCCATTTCCGCGGCCTTTGTTCCCTCGCGGCGGCTGTATATGAACGTGAACGCGCTGTCGTATCTCACCCGCTCCATAAGCTCAAGAGTCATGCGGAGATCCTCATACGTCTCGCCCGGGAAGCCGACTATTATATCGGTGGTGAGCTGTATGTCGGGTATGCGGCTTCGCGCGTAGTCAACGAGCTCGAGGTATTTCGCGGTATCGTAGTGGCGGTTCATCAGTTTCAGTATCCTGTCGCTGCCGCTCTGCACCGGAAGATGCAGGTGGTGCGATATATGCCGGCTGTCCGCTATCACGTCTATCAGTTCATGCGAGCAGTCCTTAGGGTGCGAGGTCATGAAGCTTATCACATACTCGCCGTCAAAGCCGTCGAGCTCCCTCAGCAGCTGCGGGAAGTCCGTTCCGCTGCCCTTGCCGTAAGAATTGACGTTCTGCCCGAGGAGCAGTATCTCCTTGTAGCCTTCCTCAAGAAGCCCCCTGACTTCGGCTATGACCCCGTCCGCAGCGCGTGAGCGCTCTCTGCCGCGGACCTTCGGCACAATGCAGTATGTGCAGAAGTTGTTGCAGCCGTACATTATCGGCACGCTTGCCTTTATCCTGTCCGTGCGTCTCACCGGGAGCCCCTCGGCCACGATCCCGTCGGACTCCGGGATACATACGAGCCTTCCGCCTTTTTCGTATATGCCGTACAGCATCTCCGGGAATTTATGCAGGACATGGGTCCCGAATATCAGGTCAACATACGGGAAGCGCTCCTTCATCCGCTGAGCGATATGCTCCTGCTGCACCATACAGCCGCAGACGGCTATCACCATTTCCGGATTTCTGCGCTTCGCGTGTTTCAGAGCGCCGACGTTGCCGAACACCCTGTTCTCCGCGTTCTCGCGCACAGCGCAGGTATTGTAGAGCACCAGATCGGCGTTCTCGGGAGAATCGGCAAAGCCGAAGCCCATTTCCTCGAGCATACCGTCCAGCTTCTCGCTGTCGGACACGTTCTGCTGACAGCCGTAGCTGTGGGTATACGCCATAGGCTTATGTCCGAACAGATGTGTCACAGCCCTTACGCGCTGTATGAAAAAACGCTGTTCTTTAAGTTCTTCCTCGCTTACGGTCACGGCAGCCAATCCGTCACTTCCTCTCATTTCAGACTCTACAGATAAATCGTAAATTATAGTATACCACAAAATATAGTATTTTTCAAGAGTTTTTTGCATTATAGGCTCCGACTCCGGACAATTCAAAATAAATATGAAAATTTTGTGAAATCTGTCAAATCAGATATAAATTTTCAAAAATCTCTTGTAAATTTTTTCGGAATATGATATAATAAAGATACAAAAAGGGCTACGCCCGCTTGAAAGGAATGATCAAAGCAATGAAGGTTCAGATCACAGCGAAAAAAATGCAGTTAAGCACGAGCTTCAACGACTACGCAGAGGAAAGACTCTCCGCCAAGCTCGACAAATTCTTCGGTGATGAGGCAAGCGCAAAGCTCATTCTCACGGCACAGAAAAACAAGATCGTTCTCGAGCTTACCGTTGTATATGACGGTATAACATTCCGCGCAGAGCAGTCCGCAGACGATAAGAACGACGCTCTCGATGCCTGCATCGACAAGATCATACGCCAGATCAGAAAGAATAAGACCCGCCTCGCAAAGCAGCTCCGTGACAATACATGGACGGATAAGGTAGAGGCTGTCCCCGACGAGCAGGTCGATTATGAGGTGATCAAGCACAAGAAATTCGAGCTTCGCCCGATGACGGTCGAAGAGGCTATCCTTCAGATGAATATGCTCGGCCACTCGTTCTTCATGTTCAAGAACGGCGAGACCGGTGCGGTGAACGTTGTGTACAAGCGCTCCGACGAGAACTACGCAGTGCTTGAGCCCAGCAACTGATAACCGTTATTACGAAAGCGCTCCCGGTCACGGGGGCGCTTATCTGTATCCGTACATATACGGCAGAAAGAAGGAACGGTATGAAACGGCAGAAATCAATAAAAACGATATTATGGGTATGCTTCGGGATATATGCCGCGGTGATGCTTTACCTGCTTTTCTTCCAGCGCATCGGACGTGACGGTGTCCTGCCGGCCGGACGATTTCAGCTAATACCGCTGCGGACAATAGCCGGATATGTGAACGATATCCTTACCCTGCCGCCCGATGACAACGGCTTCCTCCCCGCTCTCATAAACATCGGCGGCAATATCCTGCTGTTCGTTCCGCTCGGAGTGTTCCTGCCCGCCTGTTTTATGAAACTCCGGAGGTTTCACAAAACCGCTCTTGCCGTAATCGTCATTATTTCCTGCGTTGAGCTTATACAGGCGCTCACTCTGCTCGGGAGCTGCGATATCGACGATCTTATACTGAATACCGCGGGAGCCTGTATCGGATACGGTTTATTCGCCGCGTCCGGACGGCTGTTCCGGGACAAATAAAAAGACGGATCTTACGATCCGTCTTGTCAGATGCTTTGCCGGTTATTCCCGACCTGATTATGCTCTTACATCCATGAGAGCCCCGCGTCCGTCCGCAGGCGGTGCGGCTTCCGAAATGCTTTCTATGAGGCGTGTGCTCGCATTCTCGTCTGCTTTCATAAAATTTTTCATCAATGCCAGACTTGCATCGGTCTGTAAATTCGACCGTGCCATGCTCATAGACATAGTGGATAAGAAATTCGATATCCCATCCATATCCAAGCACCTCCTTCATCCTTGCAATTATATTATAACGTAACCCAACTGTAATTTCAATAGCAACATTACCCAAAATTTAACAGTTTGTTTTAGTTATTTTGCTGCGGCGCGTTTCTTGATCGGCTGTTCGGCCTTATGAGCGGCCGATTTTTTTTCGCCGTGAATGACCTGCGGAGGCTCCTCGCCGCGTGCGCACTTGTCGTTTATCACTACCTTGACTATGCTGTCGTCGCTCGGAGTGTCGAACATCGTATCGCTGAGCAGGGACTCAAGTATGGTACGCAGTCCGCGCGCGCCGGTCTTTCTCGCTATGGATTTCTTCGCTATCTCACGCAGGGCGTCGTTCTCGATATCGAGCTCTACGCCGTCGAGATTGAACAGGTAGCTGTACTGCTTGACAATGGCATTCTTCGGTTCAACGAGTATCTTTATCAGAGCGTCCTCGTCAAGCTCGTCGAGCACAGCTATGACGGGAAGTCTGCCGACCAGCTCGGGGATTATACCGTACTTTACAAGGTCGTCGGGCTCTACCGCGTGGAGCAGCTTGTTGAGCGACTTGTCCTTCTTGTCGTTTATCTCTGCGCCGAAGCCCAGCGCGGAGGAGTTGATGCGCGCGGCTATGGTCTTGTCGATGCCGTCAAAGGCTCCGCCGCAGATGAAAAGGATATTCTTCGTGTTGATCTGTATGAATTCCTGATTGGGGTGCTTTCTGCCGCCCTGAGGAGGAACATTGGAGACCGTACCCTCGACGATCTTCAGCAGAGCCTGCTGAACGCCCTCGCCGCTTACGTCGCGCGTTATGGACGTATTCTCGGAGCGGCGGGATATCTTGTCTATCTCGTCGATGTATATTATGCCGTGCTCGGCGGCCTCGATATCGTAATCGGCGGCCTGAATGAGCCTGAGCAGCACGTTCTCTACGTCCTCACCGACATAGCCCGCCTGCGTGAGTGTCGTGGCGTCGGCTATGGCGAACGGAACGTGCAGTATGCGGGCGAGAGTCTGTGCGAGCATGGTCTTGCCGACACCGGTGGGACCCAGAAGCAGGACATTGCTCTTCTGGAGCTCGACCTCGCCGTTCTCCTCATCGTTGGCGAGAGTTCTCTTGTAATGGTTGTAGACAGATACCGCAAGAGTCTTCTTGGCCGCTTCCTGACCTATGATGTACTGGTCGAGGACTGCCTTTATATCCGCGGGCTTTACTATGCCGGCCTGCTCTCCGTGGCCCTGCTTTGAGCGGGACGGCTGTGAGGAGCGCTTCTTCGGCATGAGCACCTCGGATATGTCGCCCTCCTCGAGCAGCATACGGTAGGAAGCCACCACACACTCGTTGCAGATCGCAGCGTTATTCGAGAACAACATTCTTATGACTTTATCGTCGGATTTTCCGCAGAAACTGCATCTGAGCATAACGCGAATTCCTTTCCTCGGTTTATGTCAAACCTTATTATCTCTTGTCAAGCACCTTGTCTATCAGACCGTACTCGAGAGCTTCCTGCGCGGTCATGAAATTATCGCGGTCGGTATCTCTCTCTATGACTTCAACGGGCTGACCCGTCATTTCGGAATACATCTGATTCATCTTTTTCTTGATATTCACGATGTGCTTTGCGTGTATCTCAAAATCGGACGCCTGCACCCTGCCCGTTCCGCCGAGAGGCTGGTGTATCATGATCTCGCTGTTCGGGAGAGCAAGTCTCTTTCCCTTTGCTCCCGCAGCAAGCAGGAACGAACCCATGGACGCCGCCATACCCATGCAGATAGTGGAGACATCGCACTTGATGTAGTTCATGGTATCATAGATAGCCATTCCGTCGGTTATCGAACCGCCGGGGCTGTTGATGTAAAGGCAGATGTCCTTTTCGGGGTCCTGTCCCTCAAGGAACAGGAGCTGTGCCACTACAAGACCCGCCGTTACGGAGTTGACCTCCTCGGTGAGCATAACTATCCTGTCGTTGAGCAGACGGGAATAGATATCGTACGCACGCTCTCCTCTGCCTGTCTGTTCAATGACTGTAGGTACAAGACTCATATAGTTCATTCCGCTTTATTTCCTTTCTGAATGTCGTTGTCCGAAGGCCGGGCGCTTATTCCTCGGCGCCGGTCTCCTTTTCGGTCACTTCCGCGTTCTCACGCACGAACTTGAATGCCTTGTCAACGCCGAGGTCCTGTCTGATGCCTTCCTCGGGTATGAGCTTCTTGACATCTTCGACAGTTCTCTTGTACTGCTCTGCGTAAGTGTCATACTGCTTCTCGATCTCTTCCGCGGTAACTTCGAGGTTCTCGATCTCCGCTATCTTTTCGAGAGCGAGTCTGAGCTTTACCTGTGCGAGAGCGGGTTCCTTGAACGTATCTCTGAACTGCTCCATCGTAAGGCCGGTATAGTGGAGGTAATCCTTTATGGTAACGCCGGCATATCTGTTTCTGTATTCCCATTCGCGGAGCATATCGTTGATGCGGTTCTCTACCATAGCCTGCGGTATCTCGGCGTCAACGAGCTTTACAAGCTCCTCGGACATTGCGTTGTCGAGGTCGGACTCGGCGTGCTCATCGGCGTGTTCCTGAAGTTTCTTCTTCACGTCAGCCTTGTACTCGTCGAGAGTATCGAACTCACTTACGTCCTTTGCGAACTCGTCGTCGAGGTCCGCGAGCTCCTTGCCCTTGATCTCATGTATCTTGCACTTGAACACGGCAGCCTGACCTGCGAGCTCCTTGGCGTTGTAGTCCTCGGGGAACGTTACGTTAACATCGAAATCCTCGCCTATGCTCTTGCCGACGATCTGATCCTCAAAGCCGGGGATAAATCTGCCGCTGCCGAGCTCAAGGTTGAACTTCTCGCCCTTGCCGCCCTCGAAAGGCTCGCCGTCCTTGAAGCCCTCGAAATCGAATACGACGGTATCGCCCTTTTCCGCGGGTCTGTCGGTAACGTCGATTATTCTCGCGTTGTTGTTTCTGATACGCTCGATCTCGGTATCCACATCGGCGTCTGTTATAGTCTTGACAGGTTTCTCTACCTTTAATCCCTTATAGCCGGATATCTCTATCTCGGGCTTTACCGTTACGGTTACCTTGAATGTAACGCCGTTCTCCCTGCTTACGTCCTCAACCTTTGTATCGGGGATATCGACTGCCTCGAGCTTCTGATCCTTCACAGCGTCCTCAACGGTCTTCTGGTACATACCGTTGACAGCGTCCTCATAGAAGAACGTGTCGCCGTATCTGGACTCGATCATCTTTCTGGTAGCCTTGCCCTTTCTGAAACCGGGGATCTGGATGTTCTTCTTTCTTCTGGCGTATGCTGCCTGAAGAGCTTCCTCGAATTCCTCGGCTGATGTCCTGATCTCAAGCTCGACTGTGTTTGCGCCTGTCTTGTTGTTTGAAATGACTTCCATTTTGTGTTACCTCCGTAAACTGCAAAGTATTTGCTTGCAAAATTATATTTTTATTTATAATTTTCAGTTGATCTTTTCCGGCATGAAGCCCAGCCAGTCGGCGGATATCATCTTATAGTCCGTTCCCTCGTACTCGCCGATGAACGCCTTCTCGTGACCCGTTCTGCCGTGTATATGCCCGTAATAGCATCGCTTTATGCCGAATTCCTTTATGACGCGCAGGATATATTCGTTTTTCTCACCGTTGAACAGCGGCGGATAGTGTATGAAGGCCACCGGTTCCCCGCCGAGCTTCATGCCCTCGGCGGCAGACATCCTCAGTCTGCCCTCCTCGCGCGCGAGCACCTTCGCGTCGGCTTCCTCGGTGCCGTCGTTTATCCAGCCCCTTGTGCCGATCACGCAGATATCCTCTGCCCTGTACGCGTTGTTGTTGAGTATCCTTATGCGGTCAAGTCCCTTTTCGGCAAGGAACCGTTCCATCTTGCCGAGCGTCGCCCACCAGTAGTCGTGGTTCCCCTTGAGGAATATCTTGCTGCCGTTCAGCTTGTCGTTTATGAAGCGAAAATCCGTTTCCGTATCCTCGAGCCTCATTGCCCATGAGATATCGCCCGGTATCACCACGGTATCGGAGTCGCTTACATTATTGTTCCAGTTTTCCGTCAGCCGCTCAACATAGTTATGCCAGCCCCGGAAAATATCCATGGGCTTCTTCTCGCCGAGCGACAGATGCAGATCGGCTATCGCGTAGACGCTCATCTGCTCCCGAGAAAGTCGAGCACTACCTTAGGCATACCGCTCTTTTCGACGGAGCCCGTAAAGCGCACCTGTTTCGTCCTTGTAGCAGCAAGCGGAGCGGGTATCTCGGTCCCTGTCTTTTCCTCGAGCTTCTCGATTATCGTGAACTCGTCAAGTCCCTCTGTCTCGCCGCCGACAGCCTCATATACAGCCTTGCCGAACTTGTAGGGGTTCGCCGTGGACGCTATTATCGTTTTTGTCGTGTCGCCGGTCGCAGCCTTGTAGTCGTTGTAGACCTTGTAAGCTACGCCCGTGTGGGTATCCATAAGGTACGAATACTCGTCGAAAGCCTGCTTTATCGCGCCCTTTGTCGCCTCGTCGTCGCAGCAGCCCGCGTAGAACAGCTCTCCGATCTTTGCTTTGACTTCCGGAGTTACCTCATATCTGCCGTCCTTCGAGAGCTTTCCGAACCATTCGGCTATCTGCTTATCGTCTCCGCCCGTGAGGTGGTGCAGCAGTCTTTCGAGGTTGCTGGAAATGAGTATATCCATAGACGGGGAGATCGTCGTATAGAAACGTCTGTTCCTGTCGTAGATACCGGTGTTGATGAAGTCCGTCAGCACGTTGTTCGCGTTGGACGCGCAGATCAGCTTGTTCACCGGCAGTCCCATTTCCTTTGCATAGTACGCGGCGAGGATATTGCCGAAGTTGCCCGTCGGAACGACGATGTTCACCTTTTCGCCGTACTCAATGTCGCCGCTCTTCACAAGCGACGCGTAGGCGGAGATGTAGTAAACTATCTGCGGGGAAAGTCTGCCCCAGTTTATCGAGTTGGCGCTGGAGAAGGTCATTCCGAGCTTCTCGAGCTCGCTCTTTACCTTTTCGTCCGTGAATATCGCCTTAACGCCGTTCTGGCAGTCGTCAAAGTTGCCCTTTACCGCGCATACGTTGACATTCGAGCCCTCCTGCGTGGTCATCTGGCGCTTCTGCATATCGCTGACGCCGTCCTCGGGGTAGAACACCGTTATAGATGTGCCGGGAACGTCCTTGAAGCCCTCGAGCGCAGCCTTGCCGGTATCGCCCGAGGTAGCGACGAGTATCGCTATCTCCTTGCCGTCGATGACCTTCTTCGCCGAGACAGTCAGCAGATACGGGAGTATCTGCAGAGCCATATCCTTGAACGCGCAGGTCGGACCGTGCCAGAGCTCGAGGATATATGTGCCGGGCATGAGGTGGGATATCTCGGAGATGTTCTCACTGTCGAAGTTCTTGTCGGAGTACGCGCCGTTGACGCAGTACTTTATCTCGTCGTCCGAAAAATCGGAGAGATACTTTCTGAATATATCAAAGGCTCTCTCGGGATAGGACTTTTCGCAGAGCGTCATTATCTCATCCTTCGTGAGCTGCGGTATGCTTTCCGGGACGAAAAGGCCGCCCTCTGCGGAAAGACCCTGCGCTATCGCCTTTGCGGACGTAACGCTTATACTGTTGTCTCTTGTGCTTTTGTAGTTCATTTTATCAGCCTCCGTGGCTTTCAAAGTTGTTCATTGTTTTGCGGAAAGGAGAACGAATCGAACGCGTCCTCGAGATATTCCATATCCAGCACGCGCGGTATGTCCTCTGTCGTGACCGTCACCAATGCGACATCGAACCTTACGGTATCGGCGTCCGAGGGGTGCTCCTGTATGTATCTGTCGGCTGTCCGGATAACGCGGGCGCGCTTTCTGCGGTCCACAGCGTCTATTCCCTCTGTAAGCGTGCCGTACTTGCGTGTCTTTACCTCGACGAACGCGAGCACGCCGTCCTTGCGCGCCGCTATATCTATCTCTCCGCCTTTTATACGGTAATTGCGTGCTTCTATCGTCCAGCCGCGGGCTTTCAGCCATTCGCAGACGTGATCTTCGCCCGCTTTGCCTCTTACGCTGCGTGTGCTCATACAAACTTTCTTATGAACAGCGCCCTGTGCTCCGGGCAGGGACCGTATTTTTTCAGCGCCTCGATATGCTGCGCTGTGCCGTAGCCCTTGTGCTTCGCGAAGCCGTACTCCGGATATTTCTCGTCGAGCTCCAGCATATAGCGGTCACGGGAGACCTTCGCGAGTATAGACGCGGCCGCTATGCTTGCCGAACGGAAATCACCCTTGACCACCGCCTCCGACTCTATGCCGAGGTCGGGGGTCCTGTTGCCGTCGATCAGCGCATACGCGGGTCTGACGGATAAGCCGTCGAACGCCCTCTTCATCGCCAGCATCGTAGCATTGAGTATATTCAGCTCGTTTATCTCCGCCGCAGTCGCGGACGCTACGCAGTACGAAACGGCTTTTTCGGTTATCAGATCGAACAGCGCTTCACGCTTCTTCTCCGAGAGCTTCTTGCTGTCGTTGAGCCCGTCTATGAATACGCCCTCGGGCAGCACCACAGCCGCCGTATAGACAGCTCCCACCAAAGGACCGCGTCCCGCCTCGTCTATCCCGCATATTATGCCGTATTTCGTGCGGTATTCCGTATCAAACGCGAAACGTTCCGCGAGTTCAAGGTCTTTCGAGACTGATCCTGCCAATTTTACCGCTCCTGTATTCGTCCAGCAAAGCCGCCGCGGCGCGCTCGGTGTCCGGAACTCCGCCGGACTGCATCATTCCGCGCTTCTTCGCTATCAGTTCAAGTATGTTTCCGTCTAAGCTTTCGAGCTTGTAGCGCTCTTTCAGCCGCTCGGGGTAGTTCTCCGCCAGATATGAGCCCAGCTCGTAAGCCAGTCCCTCGGCGTCGGTCACGTCGTCCTTTATCGCACCCGTGAACGCGAGCTTCAAAGCCGCCTGCTTATCGTCGAACTTCGGCCAGAGAATGCCCGGCATATCGAGAAGCTCGACCTCTTTGTCTATCGTCACCCACTGTTTGCCTCTGGTCACGCCCGGTCTGTCCTCGACCTTTGCTTTGCGGGAGCCCGCCATTCTGTTGATGAACGACGACTTGCCTACATTCGGTATGCCCAGAACCATTACGCGCAGAGCCTTTCCTATCGTGCCTTTCGCGCGCCTGCGTTCGAGCAGTTCACTGAGTTCGGACTTGATAACAGGCAGAAATCTGTTGATGCCTTTGCCGCTGCGGCAGTCGCATACAATCGTCTTTATGCCGCTCTTTTCATAG
>CAMVBT010000060.1 GCA_947165805.1 uncultured Clostridia bacterium | reverse complement strand
TACCGCAGCCGATGTCGACCCCGACAAGGTTTGCGACGACCTTGTCCTTTATTGTCATTGTAGTCCCGACGGTGCAGCCCTTTCCTGCGTGTACGTCGGGCATAATTCTGATCTGCGCTCCCTCGCTCATAGGCTGGCAGCACAGTTCGATGATCTGAGCAACAGCGCTCTCGCCGATAACATCGGTGAACACCTTTGCGCTGTTATACTTTCCTTTCAATTCTAACATATAGTTTCTCCTTTTACTGTGCTTGTGTTTTGTACTGCCTGCTTTACATAAAATAGCGCGCAAAAAGCCCCTGCTTAGATCCACAATTAAGCAGGGGCGCAGCATACTATAAACGTATATCATCGCATCATTGACATACGCCGATGTATTGCAGGCAAGCCCCCATGCTTGTTGCTATTATCGTATTCTGTTCGTGTTTAAGTGTTGTTCCGAGCATGAGACTCACCTTCCTTTCTTTGAAAATTTATTGTATTATAGCACTTATTTCTATAAATGTCAAGTTTTTTTGTATTCAATAAAACACAGCAATGAGGTGTAGTCTGTCATATCCCGACAGCTTGTTTCATATCTTTTACAAAAAGATATGAAAGGACAGCTTATCATGGCAGGAATAAAAATACTCAAAAACAAGATCCCGTTCATTATTACAATGTTCAGCTGCGTAACCGTCGCGGCTCTCGCGGCAACGGTACAGGCAGGAAAGAAAGCGGACATCGCGGAGACCGCCGCGCAGACCGAAAGCAGGCAGGTGATCGTGCTCGATGCCGGGCATGGTGGTATGGACAGCGGCTGTGTGGCTGTGAACGGCACCTACGAAAAGGACATAAACCTCGACATAGTGAAGGACCTCGGCGAGCTGCTGACTCTGAACGGCTGCAAGGTGGTATATACCCGTGAGGAGGACATCTCCATGCACGACGAGGGCGTCGAGGGCATACGCAATCAGAAGATATCGGATATGGAGAACCGTCTCGAGCTCGTGAAGAGCTATCCCGACAGCATTTTCCTCTCGGTACATCAGAATCTTTACACCGAGCCGGCATATTTCGGGGCGCAGATGTTCTACACCACGAACAACAGCTCGAACCGAAGGCTCGCGCAGATAATGCAGAAGAGGTTTGCGGCTCTGCAGCCGGGGAACGACCGCGAGATAAAGCTGATAGACAACGGGCTTTACCTGTTCAAGACCACCGAGCAGCCTGCTCTGCTTATCGAGTGCGGATTTCTGTCAAACCCCGGAGACGCGGAAAAGCTGAGCGACCCCGAATACCGCAAGAAGGTAGCGTTCACGATATACAGCGGGCTTGCCGAGTTTCTTTCCGGAGAGGCGGACAAAAGCGGCAGCGGCGATATCCGCGACACAGAGAGCCTGCTTTATATGCAGTGACGGTTCCCCTGTCCGGAGCTTTCCGGACGGGGCCGCTTTTTTATTTGCGTTGTCAGGCGAGTGACTTTCGGGTATCCGTGTGGTATAATAGATGTATATAAATAATACTCTGAGAACTGACGGGAGGTACTCAATGAAGGAAATGCAACGACTGTCCGCGGTATTTGCCGCGGCTGCGGTATCGCTCTGCGGAGCAGTTGTCCCCGCATACGCGGAGGGCAGTGCGAAAAGTGACGACATAGTCATACTGTACACAAATGACGTTCACTGCGGGATCGACGATCATATAGGCTATGACGGCCTTGCGCTGTACAAGCGTGAAATGGAAACGCTTTATGACACTGTTATCCTCGTGGACGCGGGCGACGCGATACAGGGCTCGCCCATAGGCTCGCTCTCGAAAGGCGCGTATGTAACGGAGATAATGAACGCTGTCGGCTATGACGCGGCGGTCACGGGCAACCACGAGTTCGATTACGGCGTAAGCGAGCTTATGCTGCGCGCGGACGAGCTCAACTGCGGCTACATCAACGCGAATTTCACCGACAAGACGACCGGCGAGCTCATTTTCGATCCGTATAAGATCATAGACGCGGGAGATAAAAAGGTCGCGTTCGTAGGCGCTTCCACACCGGAAACTCTTTCCGCATCCACGCCCACATACTTCCAGAACGAAAATTGCGAGTACATTTACAGCTTCGGCGAGGACGGCTCGGTCTATACGCTTATCCAGAACGCGATGGACGACGCGAGAGCTGAGGGCGCGGATTATGTCATCGTGCTCGGTCACCTCGGCGAGAGCGAGGTGCCGGCTCCCGACGAGAGTATGGGTATCGCGGAAGATTCGTGAACGGAGCCCGACGGCAGAGAGGGTATTTTCGTTGACGAAGCCGTAAATCTCAAAATACTCGAAATACGGGAAAGGCTTGCGGATAAGCTCAACAAGAAAGTCGGCAGAACAGACTTTATGCTGACCGACTCCGACCCGGAGAGCGGCAAGCGCATAGTAAGGCAGATGGAGACCAATCTCGGCGACCTCTGCGCGGACGCTTTCAGGGAAGTGCCGGGAGCCGATATAGGCATAGTTAACGGCGGCGGCATCAGGGACGGCATAGAGGCAGGCGATATCACATACAACGAGATAATATCGGTGCTTCCGAGCTCGAACAGCACTCTCGTTGCGGAGATAACCGGACAGCAGCTCCTTGAGCTCCTTGAAAGAGGTGCGGCGGCTCTTCCGGGAGAAAGCGGCTCATTCATACATATCTCCGGAGCCACATACTCGGTGGACGATACCATAGTGAGCCCCGTAAAGCTCAACGATTACGGCGAATACGAAAGCGCTGACGGCAATTTCAGAGTTTACAGTGTCATGGTGGGCGATAAGCCGCTCGACCTTGAAAAGACCTACACTGCGGGCTCGGTAGACTATCTGTTCAAAAACGGCGTCAAAAAGTATTTCATCGGCGGAGACGTTACGATAGTCAGGGACGATATATGCAGCTCAAGAATATGACCAACGCGTTCGGCGAGAAGTACGGCCTGACCGAGCTCGGGGACGTTTCCGGCAGCAGCGCGGAGAACCCCGCTACCGGCGCAGAGGCTCCGGCGTTCATGCTCATGCTCGTTTCTCTTGCGGGTATTGCGGCGGCATCGAAGCGAAAAGCCTCAAGGAAATGATCGTCGGCTCATATTTTCATAACTGTTTCAAAAAAGACCCTTTCGGGATACATATCCCGGAAGGCCTTGTTTTATGCTTGATTATCGCGGAATAATGTGCTATAATAACAGAAAGACGAGCGCAGACAAGGAGAACACGAAAAATGGCGAAACAGAAGGTTTCTTTCGTATGCAGTGAATGTGGGCATCTGTATCCGAAGTGGGTAGGCCGCTGCACCGAGTGCGGCGAGTGGAACACGGTCACGGAACAGGTCGAGCTCCCGCGCGCCGCCGTAAAGAGCGGCAGGACACTTAAACCGAAAACCATAGGCGAGATATCGGTCGAGGACGACCTGCGCTTCGGCACGGGCTCCGCGGAGCTTGACAGAGTGCTGGGCGGAGGACTTGTGGCGGGCTCGCTGGTGCTGCTGAGCGGCGACCCGGGCATAGGCAAATCGACCCTGCTAATTCAGATATGCAGTTCCCTCGGCCAGAAGGGCAAGGTGCTGTATGTGTCCGGCGAGGAGAGCGAGCGTCAGATAAAGCTGCGCGCCGACAGGCTCGGCGTGGGAGGCGACAATCTGTATCTGCTCTCGGACAACGACTGTGAGGCCATAAACGCCGCAATAATAGAGGAAAAGCCCGACGTCGTGATGATAGACTCGATACAGACCATGCAGATAACCGAGATATCCTCGGCACAGGGCAGCGTGACACAGGTGCGGGAATGTACCTCGGTGTTCATGCAGACTGCCAAGCGTTACGGCATACCGATGATAATAGTCGGCCACGTCAACAAGGACGGCGGCATAGCGGGGCCGAAGATACTCGAACACATAGTTGACACGGTGCTGACCTTCGAGGGCGACAAGCAGCTCTCGTACCGCATACTCCGCGCCGTGAAGAACCGCTTCGGCTCGACGAACGAGCTGGGCGTGTTCAGAATGACGGACAAGGGGCTCGAAGAGGTCTCCAACCCGTCGGAGATGCTTCTTGCGGGCAGACCGTCGGGCATCAGCGGCATCAGCGTGCTCTGCACCGTGGAGGGCTCGCGTCCGCTGCTTTCCGAGGTGCAGTCGCTGGTCACAAAGACCGGCTTCGGCAATCCGCGCCGTTCTGCGGACGGCTTCGATTACAACCGCCTGTGCCTGATACTCGCGGTGCTTGAAAAGCGCACGGGCTATATGTTCGGACAGTTCGATGTGTACGTCAACATCACCGGCGGAATGAGACTGACCGAGCCCGCCGCGGACGCGGCTGTCGCGCTGTCGCTGTTCTCGGGGCTCTGCGACATCGTGCTGCCGGAGGACCTTGCCGTATTCGGGGAGATAGGCCTCGGCGGCGAGCTGCGTGCTGTGTCGCACGCCTCGGAGCGCATACGCGAGTGCGCGAGGCTGGGCTTTAAGACCTGCATAGTCCCGAAGGCTGTCCTCTCCTCACTTGACAAGCGTGACTGCGCCGGCATACACGTCATCGGAGCCTCGAACCTTACCCAGATGTTCAAGGCCGCGGAGAGCGCGCTTAAAAAAGAACAGCCGATATGACCACGGGTGTAATTGCTCCCGCGTCATTCCGGCTGCTGCCCGAACATTTCTTTCAGTGATAAGTCCCTGTCTCCGAGCGGTGCCGCGGAGCACAGGCTAAGCGTATATCCGTCCCACTCGCGGCTGACCGTATACATCGTCCGACCGCGGTAATTTACCGTACCGCGGTCGTAATCTATGTCGGGCTGTTCGTCGTCGAAAAGCTGAAGGCCTGTGCCTATGGCTTTCGCAAACGCCTCACGCACCGTCCATATCCGGTAAAAGCATTTCAGCGGTTCATCGGCATTTTCCAGCATTTCACGCTCTTTCGCGCCGAATGCCGCTGATATTTCCCGCCATTCTATGGGGTCGTTGCGTTCGATATCCACACCGACGGGGGAGCCGCTCACCGCGAGGACTACAAGATCGCCGGAATGTGAGAGGTTGAAATTAAACCCGTCCGCTCCTGCGATATAGGGCTTGCCGTATCCGGTAAGCAGTATCTCCGGTGCGCCGATGCCGGCTTTTTCCGCCGCGGCCTTTCGTATCATAAGCCTGCCCGTTATAAACCGGAGCCGATCGTCTTCACGAAGAAAACGGTCGGCTTTTTCACGTTCTTCGGCAGGAAGCTGCGGATATGACCGGGCGCAGCTTTCCTTTATCATTTTCTGCCTTATATCAGCGGAAAACAGCTCTGTAAACGCATTCCGCATATCAATCCTGTCCTTTATAGTACAGACAAAGCATCGTTATATCGTCCGCCTGCGGCGCGTTGTCCACAAAATGTCCGACGGACTTCTCCACGATGCCGCATATATCCTCGCACGGGCAGCCGCCGTTAACTGTGACAGCCGACAGCGCCTCAAGCAGCCGCTCCTCACCGTAGAGCTCCTTGGCCTCGTTTGTAGCTTCCGTGACGCCGTCGGTATAAAGGAACAATATGTCGCCCTTTTGCAGCTTCATCGTATGCGAGCTGTACTCCTCGTCGTCCATGGCACCGAGTATCAGATCATGCCCGGCTTTAAGGTATTCCGCTTTCCCGTCACGGATAAGCACAGGCGGATTGTGTCCGGCGTTCACAAAATGCGTTTCGCCCGTCCGCAGATCCAGCATACCTATCCATGACGTGATGAACATACCGGCTTCGTTGCCCTCACATATACGCCTGTTACCGTTTGTGATACTGCTTCCGAGATCGTCGGCATCGGTTATGCTGTCGTGAAGCGTCGCCTTTCCGTTCATCATGAACATGGCGGCGGGTATGCCCTTGCCCGATACATCGGCTATCATAAACGCAAGAGTATACTCGTTTATCATATAGAAGTCGTAAAAATCGCCGCCGACTTCTTTCGCGGTATCCATTGACGCAAAGAGGCCGAAATACCGGTTGTTCCTGTACGGCTCGGTGAGCGCGGGCAGCGCGGAACGCTGTATCAGCCGCGCGTATCTGAGCTCATCGTCTATCCTTGCCGCTTCACGCGCGATATGGTCTTTCATCGAAGCGACCGTGGCGTTTATGCCCGAGGAGATAGTATCGAATTCTTTCGACGAGCACACGGAGACCTGCGCGTCCAGATCGCCGTCGGTAATGGCATCAAGCGTTTCCGCTATCTTATTTACCGGACGGACGACCTTTCGGGTTACCAGCAGCGATACGCTGAAATAAAGAGTAACGAACAGTATGACACCCACGACCACGGACATCAGGATACTCGTTCCGATATTTTTTACAGCTTCGTCATACGTTATCGCCGAAATTATTTTATTCGTACCGAAGATTTTATACATACGGAAGTATGAATTGCCGTTGTATGAAACAAGTCTCATTTCATCGGTCCCGCCGCGTATTCTGAGCTCGTCGATACCGTCGTTATCGGCATTCGCGTTCGTTCCGAAGCTGAGGCCTATGACCTTGTCATCCTTGTCTGTGACGATCAGGAAGCCGGTCTCGAGTATCTTCCGGTTGACCGGAGAAGCAGACAATATATGATTTATTTCTTCGTCAAACGTTTCCTTGCTGTATTCAAACTGGATATAGCCGCCGTCTGTCAGATCAGCGCCGCTGAATGCCCATATCCCGGTCTTTTCGCGTTCGGCCTCATCCGTGAAAACGGCAGCCTCACTGTTTTCCTTTAAACTTGCCAGATACTCTGCGTCGACAGCGAAGCCTATACGGGACTTGTCGGTCGAATCGATGACCACACCGTTCTCGTCCAGCAGATCGATCTTATCTTTTTGTTTTCTTTGCGCGAGAACTTCCAGACCTGTTGACCGGTCTTCTTCATAGGACCACATACAGATACGCGCATCTATGGGCAGAAGATCCTTGAGCTGTTCGTATGTTGCCTCGATCCTGTCGTCGATCGCCGCCTGCAGAAAAAGCTCGGTATTCCTGATAGCAATGCCGTATTGTATCACGACAGAGATAAATGTTGTCAGCAGGAACATCGATATCATTATGAGTAACAGCCGTCTGTTCAATTGTGACGCTATTTTTGGCAGCTTGCCCTTCATATCTTTTCTCCCGTATCTCATATTTGCATCAGAAGTATGTTCCTGCCGTTTTCGCGGCGGTACTCCCATTCGCGGACGGTCTGCGCGGTCATGATGAGACCCAAGCCGCCCGTGTCGAGGTCGAACGGGTCTTTTTCCTCGGAAACGTATGTGGTCGGGTCGAATTCCGCTCCGTCGTCATACAGTCCGATAAGCAGACTGCCGTTCTCTTTTTTGCAGAAATACCCCGCGTTTTTCGCGCCAGAATATGAAACGATATTCGTAAGGATCTCGTCACTGACGAGCACAGCCTTTTTTGCCGTTTCCGTATCGTCGGTCAGAGCAAAGATATCCGCTTTTATCGTATCGAGAGATGACAGTGATATCCCGATATCCTTCCACGGCAGATCATCATTCATCATCTCCGGCGACCTCGTCATTCTATATGCAGGCGCTTGTCGAGACCGGTCATTTTCAGCACGTCGAGCACCTCGGGAGTGAGGTTTTTCAGCGTCAGGTTGCCGTTCATCTTCTTGTGCGCGGCTACTATCTGCCTTATTCCGGCGGAGGAGGTGTATTCCAGCTTCGCAAGGTCGAGCACGAGAGCTTCCGCGTCGGTGTCGATACCGTTCAGCGCTTCCGCGAATTCGGGAGCGCTGTTTGTGTCCATCCAGCCGTTAAGGCAGAGTGTTACGGTTTTTCCTTCGGTCTTCTTTTCGATATTCATAGTTTTTACTCCTTTTGTATTATCCAGCATCGCTGTCAAAGAATCCTATCGAGATAAGAGCGTCCATAGCTCCGGTGAGGTACCGCTCGTCCGTCAGCGACCAACGGTACTATATTTAATTTATGCTGTTCGGTACGCGGCCGAGGTATTCGGCTTGCTTGCCTCGGTTGAAGCTGCCGAACTTACCGATCATGCAGCCGCCGATGCAGATCGTCATGTTCGGCGGAATATCGCTGTACCGGTATGTAACATCGGCATACTCGCCGTCCAGCACTATCTCCACAGCCGTCAATACCATATCCGGCTTGTTCTTCTTTCCTCGCTCTATATATTCCTGTCGCTCGACGGGGGAGATGTCGCCGCCGATGACTGTGACCTCTATGTTTTCCATTGACTTTCAGCTCCGATTCCGGTCGCTTGCCGACCTTTATGATTATATCATATATGTCGAAGAAAGTCAAATATTTCGGATGCTTGCACAAACTTTCGCAGAAAACTTTGTCTATATCATAGAAAAAACGCTCGCATTGCGTGTGTTCGGACTTGCTCCGAGACCTGCGAACGTTTTCTGTAAATTTGTTAATTTGTCACGAATTTTCGCTTGGAAATTCTATACCCGAGGGGGTTCAAATCCCTTTTGCTGTTTTTTCGGTCAAAAAATATCTATGGAACCGGGATTTTTGAATCCACATAAAAATTGCTCACAAATGGCTTTGTAGAGCCTTTTGTGAGCAAAATATCTAAAGTGTTTACTTTAGATGGTGGAAGCGGGTGGATTCGGACCACCGAAGCGAAACGCAACAGATTTACAGTCTGCCCCCTTTGGCCACTCGGGAACGCTTCCTTCTGTCAGTTTCCGTTACCGGAAACATTCCTGCCTTACGGCAGAACAATATATTTTTCCGCCCGCATCGGAACTCCTTGCTCCGGGCTGCGAGGCAGATGACCTGCCCGTTACTGTATGCAACAGACGGTCTGAGTGCGGCGGTTCGCCGCTGGAGCTGGTGGACGGACTCGAACCCCCGACCTGCTGATTACAAATCAGCTGCTCTACCAACTGAGCTACACCAGCAGTTTCAAACTGCTGTATTATTATAGCACGAATGCCGGGGTTTGTCAAGCCTTTTTTGAAATATTTTTTAAATATCGTAAAAATCGCGCATTACAGCCAATAATCGACTGCCGAGGACTCGATGACGAGCTTCTTTTTCTCCCTGCCCGATGACAGAACAGCCTCAAATCTGTGCGTTTTCCCGGAGGACGCGGTGATCTTATCCACGGTATCTATGGTATCGGGGCTCATTCCTTTGGCCGAGGACAGCTCGAAGACCCTGACTCCGCTGAAAATGATATCGCAGACCTTGCCGCCCTTCTCCATGAGCGCCACGCGCGCGGTCCCGGAAAGCTCGCAGGAACAGCCGAGCAGAGATGCTCCGGCAAAGCTGTGCTCCTTCATCAGCGTATCGAGGCTGTGATTGCCGGTCTTGCCGTCCACCTCGTCGAGAAACGCCCGCAGCTCGCCCTCCGTACAGGTGAACGGGCTCAGATAGCACTTCGCTATCGAGATGCGCTCCTCGGGCTTGGCGTTCTGCAGCATGAGGTCACGGCGCGCGGCTATAACGGCAGTCCTCCACTGGCCGCGGTAGCCCTGCGAGGTGTTTATGCGGCGCCAGTCCTGCCAGTAGTCGTCAGGGCCGACCTTGCGCTTCTCTGCCTCCTTGGCGAGAGCGTCGTACAGGCGGTCGGAAACGCCGGCGAGAGTGGGGTCGCACGCGAGCTCGTCGTTTGCCGCGTTGCCCGAGAATTTTGCCGCGGTTATAGCCTTATGGAGCACGGAAAGCTCCCTGAAATCGTCTGATCTGAACATATATCCCTGTCTCCTTTGCTTGTTTTCATTATAGCACATTAAGGCGAAAAATGCAATGGGAGAAAACGAAAAAGCCCCCGTCCGGAGCTTTGCCGGGCGGGGACGCTTTTGCTGTGCGACATAAATCAGCCGTAATACTTATTTTTTCTTGACAACAAGCGTTATTTCCGCGTAGTCGCCGTTGTTCATGTACGCGCGTATTTTAGCCTTGCCGACCTTGAGAGCCTTTACCTTGCCCTTGTCGACGGACGCTACCGCGGGCTTTGTGGATTTCCATGTGCATTTGCCGGTGTAGTTGGTTGCGAGAGCCGAGAAATCAAGCTCGTCACCGACTTTTACATTGAGGGCGAGGGAGATAGTCGGGGTGTTGTCGGGTTCAAAAGAATAGTAGAAATTAGATACACTTGCATAGTCTGTTCCAGATTTACCTCCTGAATAATAATCGTACTTACGATCGAGATTAATTTTAATCAGATATGTACCTTTTTTCTTAATATTAATTGTTTGTTCAAAAGATTGATTTAAATACTCATCAAAAATTGATGTTCCATTTGAATCAGAAACATAAAACCTTTCAGTACCCCAAAATGATTTTGTCCTTTCGCCGTGAAATGCGAGTTTGCCAGAATCTGGTAGATTAATTTTATAATAATAGCTCTTGTCTTCATTGGTTTTGTTTATAATACTTATCGTTTCAAGTTGTTTTATCGTTTTTGCATCATTTAGGATATTACCTGCATAAGCCGACGCGCTAAAACAACATACTATCATCACCATTGAAAGAAGAACCGCCGCAAATTTCTTGAACTTTCTCATACTATTATCCTCCGTAATTTGATTTTGTCGTGAAAGAAAAAAGTGCGCAGCAAAGAGCCGCGCACCCGTAAAAATGCAAAGCTCGATTTGCTGCGACACAAATTTCTTTCAACCGTTTTAACCGTATGCGAAGAAAGAGCTCGCAATTTTACCATAATAGTATGATAAAACGCAAACGATTAAAACCGGTTATTAAAATTTATGTCGCAAGTATATATTACCATATCCGCAGCGAAAAATCAAGCCCCGATTATCATATTTCCACAAAAAAATCGACCTTTGGGCGGGTATAGTTAAAGTAAAATGAGAACCGTTCCGAAATTTCAAGAAACGGTTGACATTTTTCGTCAACGGAGTTATAATAATAGGTAATAATTTATTCGGCAACAGGTGACAGACGCAGTGTGAAAGGAGAAAAAACATGGCATTTAT
>CAMVBT010000059.1 GCA_947165805.1 uncultured Clostridia bacterium | reverse complement strand
ATCAAGGAATGTGTCCGCTGTAAAACAGGATTTGGGACAACAACTGCCAACCGGCAGTTGTTGAGGACACATTATTTATACGTTTTCTGTTATTGCGCATAAACAGCCCCGGAAAGCATCGGGCTTTCCGGGGCTGGTGTTATGAAAAGATATCGGTTCGTTCCGGCAGGCGCAGCGCCGTTCGCATAAAGCGCGCAGCCGCCGGAGATCATACGGTTATATGGCTCGTGATATTATTGGCTTTAAGCTCCCTTTTGTTTTCATACATGAGATTGTCCGCCTGCGCGTAAAGCTCATCGTAATCGTAGCTTCCGCTCCCGTAGCCGAGCCCGCACGCCATGGAACAGAACAGCTTAGTATCCTCCTCATTCAGCCTGTCAAGCGCGAGCTTCCATTTCCTGTGTATCTCGTTCGCTTCATCAATGGTCACATTCACCGCGACCATAACATACTCGTCGCCGCCCATTCTGAAACCGAGAACATTATCCGACACGACCGCCGCTATGCTCTTTGCGGCCTTGATGATGAGCGCGTCGCCGTATTCGTGACCGTAATTGTCGTTTATATGTTTCAGATTGTTGACATCGAAATTATATACGGCAATGGAATCCGGTCTGCCGAACCTTTCCTTTTTAAGCGCCATATATTTTCCTTATGCTCGACTGAAATCTGGACATATTCGTCACGCTGTTCGTATAACCGGACACCTCATGTATCAGCATGGCATATTCGCTTATATCGGTCATATGATAGCAGTAAAATGCCTCACCGTCGCATTCGATAACGGTTTTTCTGATATTTACATATATCCTGTTCTTCTTATCGAGCACTTCCTGTTCTTCAAAATTCTCGGATATCTTCTTTATCTTATCGAGCAGCATCCCGAGATCGTATTCGGTCCTCGGGCTCTGATAGAGCAGTCTGCCCTCCGTGTCGGTTATGAATATGTTTTTTTCTTCGGCTTCACGGTATTTTTCAGTACTTCGCTTATATCCATACATTCTGTCCTTTCAGCGGATCACTGTGCATACTTCGCGATCAGCTCCGACAAATTGCCCTCGAACAAGGTATCGCCTCTCGCTCCGCACACCCTGAAGCCGTCGGTGTCAAAGCTGCCGAGCGCCGTCAGGAAGACATTATCCGGCAGTCTCGCATAGCTCCTGCCGTTTCCGAAGGTGCCGAGCTCCGCGCCGGAAACGATGAAATAATTGTCTCTGCTGATCGGTATGACGGTATTTCCGTGCATATCCATAAGTCCGAGACCGCGGTTCTGTTTTCCGATAAGGAAGTATCTTTCATTACCGATCTTATAGCAGCCGAACTCATACCTCGGGCAGATGCTGCCGCCGCAGAACCCGGCGTTCGCGTTGGATATGAGCTTGTCGGCGGGTACGGAAAATACGGTGTTTCCTCCGATGATATCCTTTAATACCGCCTTGCTCTCGCCGTATTCGTCCTCATCATTGCTGAGGGAGTATATGGTATCATCGAATATGTGTATGCCGTAGGGAGCCTGATTTCCGTAATGCTGCTTGTAGTTGAAGACATATATCGGTTTAAGGCTTTCGTCAAGCAGGACACATTTGTCGGAATCCTCCGACGGATCGTCCTTTTCTTTTATCAGCGCGATATATGTCTTGCCGTTCACAACAAATGTACCGTTGCTCGGCTCGGTCCTGCCGTCCGCCGAATGGATACGGACAACGCCGTCCGCGAAGCCTCCTCCGTTTCTGAGGCGTCCGGCGTTTATCCTTGTATATTTTCCGCTCCCGGTACGCTCATAACAATACATATTCGTTATATTGTTGGCGCAGTTGACATCGCCCGTTTCGTCAGCGGCCTCGGGACTGTGCGTACTGATGTACAGTCTGCCGTTTGCTTCCGTTATCACGGGCAGGTACTGAGTGTCATGCCTTCCGAGAGTTATCACGGTCTCATCGTTCCCGTCTATAAGCTCATAGATCCCGGATATCTTCAGCAGGAGATAACTGTCCCTGCCATGCTGTTCGGAAACGCCGACCGCTTTGTATCTGATATCGCTTTCCGGGACATATATCTTTCCCGTTTTTCTGTTGAAAACGCATCTGCGTTTATCTCTTTCGGAAGAACTGTGCAGTATCCGGGTAACTATATTTTCGCTGTAATAAAAGTATTCGACAAAGTATTCGCTCGGATCGCCGTCATACTTCGGGACAAAAACATCTTTGAGCGCGGCCTCTCCGGTATCGCAGTCATAAACGGTCTGCGACGCGGTTTTCATGATCTCGGAAGCGGCGTTGTACCGTTCCTTGTTCGTCATCTTATCATATTCCCCGGGGGAGATGTGCAGCGCGTACCTGTCTCCGATAACGCGGAGCGGGTATATGTCCGATATGCCGGTAATATTCTCCTGATACTGATCCGCAAAGCATATACTGCCGTCACGCGCGACAAGAAGCGCAAGCCCGGAGGTCGCATACGGCTGATTTATACCCGTGAACGCATAGAGTATATTCCTGTATTCGGAGGGAGAGAGCATACTGTTGCTCCTGAACAGTATGAAGCTCATATAGCGCGTACCGTTCCTGAAGCAGTCTCCGCTTTTTTCGAGCACGCCGTTTGCCACATTCGCGCCTGTCCAGTTCATATAGCACACGATCTCCGCAATTTCCTCTCCCCTGACAAGGAAGGGCCTGAGCTCCTTGCCGGGCGCGTTATCGTCTGCCGCGACGGCATAGCCGCCCCTGAACTCGCTTATCCATGTGATATGCTTGGTCTCCGCAAGCTGCCTGTGTGCCGCGATCCATTTCTTATAAAAGGGGTCACCGCTGTGGGAGGGCAGAGAGAACGCCTTTTTTTCGTTATTGTTCACGGCCTCGAGATGCTCGCCGCATTTAAGGCAGAACGCCGCGCCCCTGGCAAGCTCGGCGCCGCATTTCGGGCATACGTTCTTCGGGGTCTGCTTTGTGCCGCAGTATAAGCAGAACGCTGAATTTTCCGGAAGTTCTTTTCCGCAATTACGACATAACATAGCATATCCCCCCCTTACTTTTTCCTTGTGAACTCTGACGTGACGATGCCGTTATCGGCAGTCCTTACCCGCTCTTTCAGCTCCCCGACGGTAATATCCCTGCCGTCCGCGCATTTTGTCAGTTCCTTTGCCGTTTTAACGAATATCTCACAGAAACGGCTGATGCTGCTGTCGTCGTATCTGCTTGCGGCATAATCTATCATGAGCCTGATACCGTCTTTGCCGTCGAGTATCTCGATATCGAGTGTGGTCTGTGAGGCGGCCTGATTCTGCCTTATATCCACTGTCTCTATGACGAGAGAGTCCGACACGGTCATATCCCGGAGGTCCTGCTGATACAGCACATAAGCCGCCTCGACATCTCCGACCTGCGATATGGTATCGACATAAGGATAGACGCTGTGCTCTATGCCTCCGCGCACCTGCTCATGCACATTTTCAAAAACGGATATCATACCTGCGTTATCGTCAAATCTGAATCCGACGGGCAGATCGCGGAACAGGAGTCCCGCGGCGGACATCGACCGCTTATCCTCGCGTCCGTTGTATATCCACGACAGGCGTATATCGTTCAGCTCGTTATAGACGGATACCGCAAGCCCCGCCGCTGTGATGAAGAATTCGTTCCTCGATATGCGCAGCTTTTCTTCGACCGCAGAAAGCTCTTCCGTCCCGATGCCGGGGTCGCATTTCAGCTCGCCCATCTCGTTTTCGCGGGATTCATGGTCGGCAGCGGGGTATGTGCTCCATTCGGTGTTTCCGTATTTTTCCTCGAAGTATTTTCTGCTCTTCTCATAGAATTCCGTACCGACGGCTCTCTCGCGATCCTCAAGCAGAAGATAGTAGCAGTCGGGAACGAGCTCCGCTCCGGAGACCGCGCGCTTCACGCTGTCCATGAACACCTTGAACGAGGTACCGTCAAACATTGTGTGGTGTACATCAAAGAATACATATACGGCTGTTTCGGTCTCGAAGACCCTGCACCTGTGCAGAAGTCCGCCGATTATCTTAAACGGCTGCACGAGCGAATCCTTCAGCGTATCGAGCTCCCAGTCGTGTATCTGCTCCACGGTTATATTCTTCATCATTTCCGGCGCGTATCTCTGTACGATATCACCGTCGTCGTTGAATTCGAGCGCCGTGAGCAGAGCGGGGTGATTCATTATCGCCGTCTGCATCGCGGCAGCGGCTTTCCCGGCTGTCATCAGTGTCTTGTCGAGCCTGAACATCGTAAACAGGTTATACATCGTGGATTTCGGGGTATAGAGCTGATAATCCACCATGTAGAGCTGCTCCGGCGTAAGCGGGTGAGGGCGCTTCATGGCTCTTGCGTTCCCTGCCGCCTCCGACCCGCTGTCGGCGTCGGAATGCAGGGCATGGTACAGCTTTGCGATCTTTGCCGGAGTGCGTCCGCGGAATATCTCGGAGGCATTGAGCCCCGGAAGCCCGCATTCCGCTATCACCTGTATCGAGCGGAGGGAATCTCCGCCGAGAGAATAGAAGTCGTCGCCGCTTCCAATACGGTCGATATCCAGCACCTTTGCCATGGCGTCACATATTTTCGCCTCGGTCTCGTTTGCCGGAGCTGTATAATTCCTGCCGATATCCGCGTTCTCCGGCAGCGGCAGAGCCTTTCTGTCCAGCTTTCCGTTCGGTCTGAGCGGCACCGCGTCCACCTTTACATAGTAGGACGGTATCATATAATACGGCAGATATTCCAGCAGCACCTCGCGCAGGGCGTTGGCTTCTATCCTGATGTTATCCTTGTAGTACGCGCAGAGATAAGCCCTGCCCTTATCCTCTATACACTTGACCGCAGCCCAGTCCGTATGGAGCACCTCGCGCAGCGCCGCCTCTATCTCGGCGGGCTCTATGCGGTTCCCGTTTATTTTTATCATGTCCGTGCTTCTTCCGAGGATCAGAAGATCGCCGTTTTCATCTTTCTTCGCAAGGTCGCCCGTGTGGCACATCCCGTTTACGAACGTCCTTTCGGTCTCCTCGGGCAGACCTATGTAGCCGCGCACAAAGGGCGCTTCAAAGCACAGCTCGCCCGTTTCGCCGTCCTCAACGGGATCGCCGTCCTCGTTGATGAGGAGAGTCTTTACCGCGGGCTTTCCTATCGGGCATATCCTGTACGGCTTATCTATGCCGAACAGACTTACGGCGAAGCCGCTTTCGCTCATCGCGTAGACGTTTATCAGATCGACATTCTTCACGAAAACATTGTTCGCGGGTTCGGAGCCTACAAACAGGGTTTTCAGGAAAGGACCGGTGCTGTCCCCGAGTGCCTGGACATAAGACGGCGTAAGGAATGTGACCGATATCTGCTTTTCCATGAAGAAGCTCTGCAAAAGGACAGGGTCCTTCAGAGTCGTGTACGATACTATAAATATCCTGCTGTTTTCGGTATTCAGCGCGGCAAGCAGCAGTATCACCGACGCGATGAAATTCAGCGGAACGAGTACGGCGAGCCTTTCGCCCTTGTCAAACGGCACCCTGCCGTTCAGCTTTATGGAATCCACACACATCTGCAGGCTGCCGTATTCATGCACCACGCCCTTCGGCTTTCCCGATGTTCCCGATGTATATACAGCGTAAGCCGCGTCGTGGCTGTCCGTCGCGCAGAAGCCCTCAAGCGGCTCGGTAAGCATGATCTCGTCCCAGTTTGAGGTGCTTATGCGTATCCTGCACCCGCAGTCACGGCGGATATACTCCGCTCTTTCGGGAGCGTAGTTGTCCTCAACAAGCACGAACGCGGCACCCGCGCGCCATACGCCCAGCATCGCGACAACAGGCAGTACGCCTCTCGGAAGATCTATGAGCACAAAGTCTTCCCTGCCTATGTTTTTGTTTTTCAGCCAGCCATACACTCTCGCGGTCATTCTGCTGAGCTGGGAATATGTTATTCCTTTTGAGTGGGCTTCGTCAAACAAAACAGCCGTATTTCCGCTGCTTACGGCTAAGCTGTCGAGCCTTTCGATTATCTGCGCCATATCTGATCCTCCATAAACCGGCAGAATACAGTTTCACCGCTCTGCCTGCGGTCCTTTAACGCTCTATATTTATCATTCCTGCGAATCCTGTTACATCGAATACGTCATATACCGTCTGCGTGGGCTTTGAGATAGTGAGCTTACCGCTTTTTGCCGCCATGGTCTTATGCAGGCTCATAAGGATACGAAGCCCCGAAGACGATGTATAGCTGACTTCCCCGAAATCGAGGACGGGATCGGTTATGCCGCCAAGCGACTCTCTCACCTCGTCACCAAGCTTTGCGGAGGTGCCGGTATCTATCCTTCCCGCGATGAAAACAGTCAGCTTATCCTGTTCCTGTTTTTTGCTGATCTTAAGCTCGCTCATTTCATTTACTCCTTTCGGTCCGTGTTGATCCGGTCAGGCCTGCCGCTTCACATAAGCTTTACCGCAAGCATCGTGAGATCGTCGAACTGGTCGGCTTCACCGACAAATCCGTCCACCGCTTCCTTGACCTTCGGAAGGAGCTGTCTCGGCCCCAGCTCCTTGTGGGCGTTGAGGGCTTCAAGAAGCCTGTCTGTGCCGAAAAGAACGCCGTCCGCGTTTGTCGCCTCGGGAACTCCGTCCGTGTAGAGGAAAAGCTCACCGCCCTTTTCGAGCGTTATCTCATATTCCTTATACTTCAATCCGTCCATTCCGCCGACAACAAAGCCGTGCTTGTCTTTGAGAAGCTCGAAAGCGCCGTTCTCTTTCCGCAGTATCGGGTACTCATGTCCCGCGTTCGCCGCGGTGATCTTTCCCGTGGATATTTCAAGCACACCGAACCACACGGTAACGAACATTTCCTCTTCGTTCTTCTTGCATATCGCCGCGTTCGTCTGTTCGAGCACCTTCGCGGGGGAGCCTCCCTGCATGGCGTAATTGTTTATAAGTATCTTGGACATCATCATGAAAAGCGCCGCGGGGACGCCCTTGCCCGAAACGTCCGCCATTACCATGCCGAGGTGGTCGTCGTCTATGAGGAAGAAGTCGTAGAAATCCCCGCCCACTTCCTTCGCGGGAGTCATGGTCGCGTATATATCCAGCTCGGGTCTGTCCGGGAACGCCGGGTAGATGTTCGGGAGCATATCCGCCTGTATCTTGCGGGCGAGCTCAAGCTCTGTGCCTATGCGTTCCTTTTCCTTCGTGATATTTGTTATATCTATGATATACTGCTTCGTCTTCTTTGAAAGATCGTCGAACGACTCCGCGAGCACCTGTATCTCGTCCTTGGTCTTATAGATATCTTTCATCTCGAACAGCTTGCCTGTCCTGCCGCCCTCCTGTATATCGGCGGTCATGCTCTCTATCGGTTCGACTATCCTGCCCGCCGAGTACAAGACTCCGCAGACGGTTATCACCAGCACGCACACCATGATTATCAGAACAGCCTGTGCCGCCGATTCGCTGCCGACCCTGAATGCTTCGGCAGCTTCTTCGTTTATCTTGTCGTATTGGGAAAGCAGGGCTTTCGTAGGCCTCTCGGTCAGTTCCCTGTCAACGACCATTACAGTCGTCCAGTTTATGACGCCCATCGGGGTGCCGCACATATAGTAGTCCCTGCCGCCGACATTCACCGTCCGCAGCCCGGTCTCCGCCCTGATCGCGTCGGCCACGAATCCCGCCAGCTCGCCGTTTTCGACCGTCCTGATATCTTCCGCGTTCTCGGCGGTCTCGACTTTGAAGATGCCGTTGTTCTCCGGGGCGAATATTACCTGCCCCTTGTCATTGATTATCGTTATGAAGCCGTTCTCGGAGGCCGACTGCTCGACATAAGCCGCCATTTCGTCAAGGAATATGTCTATGCCCACGACACCGATCAGCTTTCCGTCGATATACACCGGAGCGGAGCAGGTAACGCACACGCTGTCGGTATAAGCGTCCTTCATCACTCCGGAGAAGTACAGTTCGCCGGTATCAGCCGCGCCCCTGTACCACGGCCTTTCGCAGACAGGGAAATTTATCAGCTTGCCGTTTTCATCGAATTTGTTCGAGGATATCCGATCGACTCCGATGTGTGTTCCGTCCTCAAAACCGATATACACGTTCGTACTGTACACGGAGCTGGTGTACATCGCCTCCATGGCATCGGTCATATGCGCCGCTATCGGCAGGTACTCGGACTTCGTGTAATCCACGCCCTCGGCGTAAAGGACCTGCGCGGTCACAGTGCCGTCATTTGCGGGATCGGGCAGGTACACCTTGCCCGGCTCTATCCTGTCCTTCTCACGGAACAGACCCTCGGCAAGCGTCCGCAGTGTGCATACGTCCTTTTTGACCGTCATGAACATATCGTCGGCGATGTACGCCTGCAGCGCGTTTATCTTGACCATTGAGTCCTCAAGAGTGCGGTGCATGGTGTTTTCCGACAGATCTGTGATCGATTCCTGCTGCTCGGTCTTTGCTTTGCTGACCACACTGGTGAGCGTATTCGCCTGATAGAACGACACGCATCCGAATACAAATATGACGGCAAACAGGCTGGTAAGCACGAGCACCAGTATCTTGTTATGGAGCCCGCCTATCGTTATACCGAATATTTTCTTCACATCTACACCTCACATTTTTTCATCATGATGTCGGGATCAAGATACCGGAATATTATGACCCATAATATTTTATTATAACATATAAAGCATAAAAAAGCAATGGAAGAAGAGGGGAAATATACGCATTTTTTTCTCCGTTGCCGCAGGAGATTTCGTATCAAAAAAGCCTGCCGTTACCGTCAGACGCGGGTATAGCAAGCAAAATGAGGCTTTTTGTCGTATGATAAAAGGGCAGAGCCCGCTCTGCCTTGCTGTTTTCTCTGCTGCCGCGCAAAACGGCCGGGTATGTATGCTGTGTGTAACGGATCGCATTCATTGTGTCAGTGCCCCGCAGGAAGAACGTTGCGTAAGTATTATATAAGGTACCGAAGCATGAGAGATATATTTTGGTAATGGTCAGAAAGAAGACAGACCGTCGCTCTACGATCTTATGGATATGTCTATGAATATGCCATATACCCCGGGATATGAGCTCATTGAGATAACTCCCGACGATTTTTCCGAATATATGGACAGGGAGCTCATATTGGAGGTCGAAAACCCGTACAATACGTTCTACGCATTTTCGGACTGCGTTTCGTTCACGCTGAGCCGCGGGACCGGAGCTTATCTTCGCGCTGTCACGGAATCTCTGGTTCCCTGTATGCTCCTTTTACCGGTATGTTTTTTCGGTATATTCCTGTTTCCGACGATAAGCTTTATTTTCGGGAAGAAAAATTTCGGATATCTCGCCTTCGGGTCCCTGTGCTTTTTCTGGGGCGTATATATGATCTCCCGCATTTTGAGCTGGTATATGAATATCAAAATAGTGGATCCCGTTTTCTGCATGATGCTCGATAAAATTACCGGATATTTCTTTTTGGCATCGCTGCTCGTTTACTTCCGCTCCAATCTGAAGCGGGATATCTCCCGCGTGATATCGGGAGCGGTGACGATAGGCTTCCTGCTCGTCACGATCACGGCTGTCGTACTGCATATCACCAATATCTGTGACCTTACCGCTATATAGAGAAGCTCAGGTTCGCGGACAAGCTCAACATCGAGTACGACATCACCGCGACGGAGTTTAAGCTCCCGATGCTCTCGGTGCAGCCGCTCGTCGAAAATGCCGTAAAGCACGGCGTCGGAATGAAGAAGAAGGGCGGCACGGTGAAGATATCGACCCGCGAGACCGACACGGCGTTCGAGGTCATCGTTTCCGACGACGGAGTGGGATTTGACACATCGGCTCCGAGAGCCGACGACGGGCGCTCGCACGTCGGAATGGAGAACACCCGCACGCGTCTGAAAGAGATGTGCGACGGCGAGATAAAGATAGAAAGCACGGTCGGCGAAGGCACGACCGCAACGATAATACTGCCTAAGGAGGGGCAGACGAATGAAGATACTGTGTCTTGACGACGAGCCGCTGGCTCTGAAAATGCTGGAGACCTGCGTCAAGCAGGCAAAGCCCGACGCGGACGTTCTCGCGTTCGACGATCAGGACGAGCTGCTCGAGGAAGCGGAGAAGAACGGCGGCTGCGACATAGCCTTCCTCGATATACACATGAGGGGAATGAACGGCGTCGAGGTCGCGAAACGCCCACGGGAGCTCCTGCACCACCCGCGAGATTTTTGCCGCGATATTCGAGGACGAGCCGTATGACAAGAAGCTCCAGAACCTGCTCCAGACCTACATTTTGGCGATGATAAAGAGCCTCAAGGCAGTTGGAGCGGAAAGTGCCGTAGCTCGCAGCTACAACGCGCTCGCGGTCAACGTCGATGTGCTTGACTGCGATTATTACCGCTTTCAGGAGCTCGACGCGGGAGCCGTCAACGCCTACGAGACCGAGTACATGAGCCAGTATTCGTGGGCGGATTTCCTGTACAACGGGTATTGATAATGCAGAATGCAGAATGACGGTATCCGCTTCGCGGATATTATTATAAAGTACAGCAAGCCGTTCTTTGCAGCCGCAAAGGGCGGCATTTTTATATTCCGAAAAAATTTTTAAATTTTTTAAAATTCTTTGATATCTGCAAAGATGTTGCAAAGGTCGGTGTGATAAAATGAAGTCACAACAAAGGGAAAGACCCGAAAACACCGAAAGGAGGAAAGAACAATGGGAATTTGTATCGGAATGGTAGTAGTTCTCGGTGCCGCAGCATTAGCATCATATATTTTCTGAAAAACAATGAAAAAAATTTTTAAAAACCTCAGATTATGCAATGTTATATATGGAAGCTCATATTGAAAATCACCAAAAAAACTTTTCGCAATAGTTGCGTTTCTATTACCTACTATAAATATTTAGCTGCCTTTTTTGTATAAAAATACCCGTCAAACCCTGACACCTGTTGCGCCTGCCGCCCAGCATGGTATAATGA